>JAWKNW010000023.1 GCA_041391505.1 Rhodothermales bacterium | reverse complement strand
CGTTGATATACTGATTCAGTTGCTTTCCGAGCGAAGTGATGCATCGAGCGAGCGCGTCGCCTTGCTCGGGTTCCACGAGCTTTCGGTGGATCGCTTTTTGGAGCCAGGTGGCTGTTTCCTGCAAGGATCCGCGCGCGTAGTAACAGAACTGGCGATTCTCCCTGAAATGATAGCGGCCAAACCCCTCGCTCAGATTGGCCGCAATAGAATCTGCCGCGCGAATCCATTGTTTACCGATGGTGTCCTTCATGAAGGGAGGCCAGGAAATTACAAGGTTCCAGATCGTTTCGGCGAGCTCCATGGCGCGCTGATAAACGATGAGATCTTCCGGAGACATGTGCGGGAATGTATGGGTGGAAAAGGGGACTGCATGTACTAGACACACCACACGATGTATTCATACCCTGAGGCCTCCTTGATCGGGAACCCTGCCCGGGGAAGGCGTTCGACCAGTGACCAGTGACCAGTGACCAGTGACCAGTGACCAGTGACCAGTGACCTGACCCCCCCCACCCCCCCTACCTCCACCCCCACCTCCTGGACCTGGCAGATGCGCAACCGGGTCCACGACCTCGCGTCGTTGCGGCAGTATCTGGAGCCTACGCCGGACGAGGTGGAGGCGATTCGGGTGACGGACGGGGTGTTTCGGTGGAATATCACGCCGTACTACGCCGGCCTCATCGATCCGAACGACCCGAACTGCCCCATCCGCCGGCAGGTGGTTCCGCGGATGAGCGAGATGGCGCCCGATATCGTCGGGGTCCTCGATCCGCTCGAAGAGATGGGGCACTCGCCGGTCAAGAACCTCATTCACAACTATGAGGACCGGGTCGCCTTCTGCGTGACGGCGGAATGCGCCATCTATTGCCGCTATTGCCTGCGGAAGCGGATGGTCGGGGATGCCGAGTATTTCATGAACAGGGCGGAGCTGCAGGAGGCGATCGACTACATCGCCGCCCACCCTGAAATCAGGGATGTGCTGCTCACCGGCGGCGATCCGCTGGTATTCAATGAGAAGAACCTCGACTGGCTGCTGGCGAAGTTACGCGCCATCCCGCATGTCGGTGTCATCCGGATCGGCTCCCGGCTGCCCGTCACGCTGCCGTATCGCATCACCGACGAGCTCTGTGAGGTCCTCGAGCGGCACCACCCGATCTGGCTCAATACCCATTTCAACCATCCGCGCGAACTGACGCCGGAGGCGGCCGCGGCCTGCGACCGGCTGCTGCGCGCCGGCGTGCCGGTCGGCAACCAGACCGTCCTGCTGAAAGGCATCAACGACGATCTGGAAACGATGCGGGCGCTCTGCGATGGGCTCGTCCGCATGCGCGTCCGCCCTTACTACCTCTATCAGGCGCAACTCATCGGCGGAACCGCTGCGTTCAGGACGACCATCGAGCGCGGGATGGCGCTCATGGAGGCGCTCCAGGGCCACATCACGGGATTCGCCATCCCCAAACTGATCCTGGACACCCCCTTCGGCAAGGTGCCGCTGAACCGGAGCTACGTGCTCGGGCGCAGCGGCGACCACGTGGTGATGCGTACCTACAGCGGCCGGCTCTGGGCAGAACCCAATCCCTGGGAACCGGAAGAAGATGGAGCGCTCCGCCTCCCCGAAATCCCGATGCCGCCCGAGGCCGAGACGATCCGTTAAATGCTCATTTCAACAGGCTCATCAGCCGCCCGGTCTCGCCCTTGGGGGTTTCGATCCGGTAGAGGTACAGACCGCTCGGCAGGTCGCGGGCCTCGAAGGAGACGACATTTCGCCCCGCCGGCTGCAGGCCATCCACCAGCACCGCCATCTCGCGCCCCAGCATGTCGTACACCGTCAGCCGCACCTCGCTCGCTTCGGAGAGCGTGAAGGCGATTTCGGTGGTCGGATTAAACGGGTTCGGGAAGTTCTGGTCCAGCGAAAACGCAAGCGGCGTGGAACGGTCGAGCCCCTCCGCCCCGTCCAGGCCGAAGCTGAGGTGCTCGACGTGGATGGTGAACGGCGTGCTCGTCTGGCCATTTCCGAGCACGTAAAACGCGAGGAGCGTGACGTCGCCGGCGTCGAACGGTTCGCCCTGGACGAGTTGGCGGCGAAGCTCCGAGAAGTCGACCACAAAGGTCTTCGGATCCGGCGTCAGTTCGAAGGTGTAGCCGAACTGGTCCCACGTGTCGATGCCGGCTTTCTCGACGACGAGGCGTACCGTGCCCTCGCCATAGGCCGAGAACGATAGGTTCTGATAGGCCGACAGGTCGACCGGCTCGCCGTTCGGACGCAGGTAGCGGAACAGGCTCGCCCAGTCCGTCACGTCGCCCTCGAGGGTGCCCCCGCGCTCGATGACGTAGCGTCCGGCGTCGAATGGCTGCGCGTAGCCGTGCGTCGCGAAGTCTTCCACCGTCGAGGTGCCGGCGGCGGCGAAGCTCCAGGGGCCGTCGGCGTGGTAGATCTGGTCGTGACTGCGCGAAGCTTCGTGTTCGACGAAGAGCACGGCGTCGTAGATGGCGCCCACTTCGAGTTCGATCGTCGAGAATGCTTCGTTTGGCGCCGGCGCCGGCACCGTCACGATGCGCTCGAACGGCGTGCGGAAATGGCGGTCGGCATCGCTCTCCGACAGGGCGAAGGAGCCGTGTAGCTTGACCTCCGTCTGCCCGATGCGGTTTGCCAGGCGCAGGCTCAGCCGGCCCTGACGGTAGACGCCGTCCATGACGAAGAGCTGCGGCGCCTGGTTCGCGCCATTGGCGTACACCACCGTGCCCCGCTGTTCGAGCCGGGCGAGGAGGTCCGCCAGGAGGGCCTCGGTGTAGTCGGGCGCGACGCTCCACACCTGCATGTTGATCACGTCGTCGATGCCGGCCGGCACCGTGTATTCTTCGGAGGCGAACCGGCTGTCGATCGTGTAGCGGTCGCCCTGGCGGTAGGCCACGAAGCTGATCGCATAATCGATATCGCCGTTCGGCTGATGCAGTTTGGAGAGGACGAACGGGTGTCCGCCCACGTTCACGATGCGCACGTCGCTCAGCATGCCGCCGCCGAGGCGGTCGCACGTGACTTTGGTGTGGTCGTAGAGTTCACCGGATGGCGAGGTGGCGGTGAAGATCGCCGCCATGCGCCGGCCGTCGAGACGGACATAGTCGACCGCGAGCACGCTGGTCGCGTTCGTGAAATCGAGCAGGTCGGTCGGCGACACCTGGAAGGCGCGGCTGAGCTGCGGACCCTCTACCGGGATGATGTTCGCGATCTCGTCGGAGGCGACCCCGTAAACCCGTTCCCCTTTCGCGAGCGCCGGGACAAACGGCACGGGGGCCGGCGCAGCGAGGAGGGCTCTGGCGGCCCGGGCGTCCTGGCGGCGGTTGAAGAGTCGGCGCGCCAGCTGCGTGGCCATGTCGCCGTTGCTCTCGATCCCGCCGTCGCCCCCGCCGGAGGTGTTCCCCGGCGTGACGGCTGCGGAAGCCCAGTCGTCTTCCGACGTATCCCCATTGCCCGGCGTCGAATCCGGATCCATGGGCTGGGCGGCCATGACTTCGACGATATTCTCGATCGGCTGCCCGGTCTCGACCCTGGCGGTCAGGGTGCCGACGGCGGTCTCGCCGACCGCCAGCGCGTCGATCGCGATCTCGAAAGAGCCGGGGCGGGTAACGACAGTGCCGGCGCCGACATACTCCACAAAGGTCAGCCCGGCGGGCATGCGGTCTTCGATCCGGATGTCGGTCGCGTCGTCGGGACCCTGGTTGGTAAGCGCGATGGTGAAGACGACGGTAGCGCCCGAATCCGGCGCGGGGTTGTCGACCGATTTGGCGAGTTCGAGGTCGGCGCTCGCGGCCGGCGTAAACAGGATGTCGTCCAGCGCGCCCGATCCCTGGCGCAATACGCGCATCCCCAGCACATCGACGGCGCTCACGGGGACTTCGGCGACGCCGTTGTTGCCCGTCGCCGGCGCGTTGACGCGCGACACCACCGTTCCGGCCTCATCCAGGAATTCGATCACGAGCGATTCGCTGGTTTCCACATCCAGCGCCGTGAAGCGGGAGATGGAGACGGGCGTCGGGAAGGTCAGCAGGAGCGTGGTGTTGCCGCCATGGTCGCGGGGCTCGGTGACCGGGTCGGTATCGAGCGTGCTGCAGCCCTGCTGCACGATGAGCACGTTCCCCAGCGCCGTATCGTTGGCGAACGGGCTGCCGGCCTGTCCGCCTGCGCCGATGCCGGGCCCGCCGAAGGATGCGTTCGGCGTGCCGAGGTCTTCGTCGTCGCCCGTGCAGCCGCCCGGGCACGACGACGCGTAGATGACGGCGGCATTGCGGGCAGGACATCCGGGGTTTGTGCCTTTTACGGTGATCCCCCCATATCCGTTGGCCGACGCCAGTTCGCTGACGATCTTGCCTTCGGCCAGATTTTCGAAGTCGATGACCTGCGTCTGGGCCGACGCGGTGGCCGCAGTGAAGAGGAGAAGGATGAGAGCCGCGGCGAAGCGGCGAGCCGAGTGGCTGAGGTGTATGGGTACAGAAACGGCGCCGGCGATCGCCCGGGCGTCCGTGTCGGAGAGCTGTTGCATGGTGTTCCTTGAAGGATATTCACTACAGGCCTTTCGCCCGCGCGGATGCGCCGGCAGGCCCCTTTTGCTGCGGTTGAGCATCGGTGGGACGCAGGACGCTGATCTCGAAGGTCGGACCCGTACGCGACGTACGCGTGGGTACCGCAAGACCGGTGTCTGCTTACCAGGTATCGGCGATGTATACCCTGCGCCAAACCCGCAAGTTATCCGCGAAGTATGCTTTTTGTGTGTCCGGATGTACCTATTCGGGGCGCTTCTGCGCCGGGCTCTCCGCTTCGGCGACACGGGTTCGCCCGTCCGGAAAAAAGACGCCGGCGAGGCGCATGCGGCGTCGTGCCCCGCGCGGTTCTTCTCCGGGCGGATTTCGTCGGACGCATCCCACATGCTGCACGCCGGCCCCGCGAGGGGCGCGCTTTTGCGCTGCGGGCCGGCCCCCGGTCCAGTTGACTTTGGCGGCTACCCCTAGTAGATTGCGGACCGGCTTTGAGTCTGCCGGTTCAGGTGGACTTACCAAGGTTTACTTCCCTTCTTTTTGAATTCTGCATGAGCAGCACCCTGGCTATCGTGCTCACTGTCGCGCTCGGGATTTTGCTGGTCGTTGGTCTGGGCGCTCTGGTCTTATACAAGCGTTTTGAGCGCACTGCGGCCCTCCGGGCTCCCCGGCCTGTCCAGCCTTCCGTTTCCCCTCAGCAGGAGTTGAGCGCGCTGGGCATCATCGAAATTCGTCCGAAAGCGCGCCGCGGGTCCGACTCGCCGGCGCCCGACCCGTCCGGCTCGCCTGCATCCGCGTCCGAGGACGCCACGCTCGACGTGGCGGATCTGCTCGAGGAGACGTCACCCCTGGATCCCTTGCCGGAGCCCGATGAGGCCATAGAAGTGCCCAGAGAAGAGGCTAGCGAAGAGGCCAGCGAGGTGGTCGAGACGGAGCCGCGCGGCGCCCGCCGGCAGGACCCCGCTCCCGCGCCGCCTCGCTCCGACAAAGCAGCAGCTTCCCCCGAAGCCCGCGTCGGCGGCCGCCCCGATCTGATCCCGATGCTTCAGGCCATCCGGTCGTCGGCCGGCGGATACACCGTATGTCTCGTGCGGCACGACGAGGACTTCCGCTATGAACTCGTCGCGATCGTCAGCGAGAGTCCGCAGGCCCTCGCCGCCGGCTCCATCCTGATCCATCCAGGTGTACTGGACGAGGCCCTGCAGATGGCCCCCGTATCCATCAAGGACATCGGGAGCGACGAGGTGACCTGGGAGGGACTGGGCTATTACCGGATGCCGGTATCTGTCCGGCAGGCCGCCATCGTGCCCGTACGCGTCCCGGATGACGAGAATGCCTACCTGCTCATCATCGATGCTCTCGCCTGGCGCGACCTGGACGACCCGTGGCAACGCCTGCTGCTGGGTCAGTTCGCGACGTTGATCGGGACGTACATGGCGTCGCCGCTGCCCGGCGATGCCGCCCAGAAGGATAAACTCCGCATCCGGCCGCGGCGCGAGATCATCGCCGAAGAAATGGAACGCGCTCGCGAAAACGGCCGCTCGCTCTCGCTGGCCCTCATCTACCTGAACCGCGCCGAGGCCATCGCCGATCAGGGCGTAAAGGCGCTCGGCGCCGCGGAACGGGCGCTGAAGAAAAACCTCCAACAGGCCGCCCAGACCGGCCGGCTCGAACGGTTCGGCGAACTCACGTACGGCGTTTTCCACGACGAGGACGTGACGGAAGTCGAAGCCTGGGCCCTGAGGCTCCAAGAGGACCTGGCGGCCGACACCGAGCATCTGGCCGGCGGCGTGAGCATCGGCATCGCGCTGCTCAAGGACCGGCACGCAACGCCCGACGATTTTCGCGCCGACGCCACCGAAGCGCTGCGCGAGGCCTTCGAGACCGGGGCGTGCACGATCATCGAGTAGCCGGCATGGCGTCTCCCGACCCCCGGCTGTTCGTGACCCTCGTACTGGATGGCGTCGGCATCGGCGAACAGCCGGATGCCGGGCGCTACGGCGACGTGGGGAGCCATACGCTTGGCCACGTGTGTGCCACCGCGCATCCGAAGCTGCCGCACCTCGCCGCGCTCGGCCTGGGCTGCATCGCCCCGCTCGACGGCGTCCCCGCCCACCCGGCGCCCGGCGCGCAGTACGGCCGGCTGACGGAGGTCTCGGCCGGAAAGGACAGCACCACCGGGCACTGGGAGCTGGCCGGCATCCGGCTCGACAAGCCCTTCCCTACCTTTCCCGACGGGTTTCCGGACACCCTGATCCACGCGTTCATCGAACGAACCGGGTGCCCGGGCGTCCTGGGCAACCGCGCCGATTCCGGCACGGCGATCATCGACGCCCTCGGGGCCGAACATCAGGAAACCTCCTGGCCGATCGTGTACACCTCGGCGGACAGCGTCTTTCAGGTGGCGGCCCACGTGGATACCATCCCCCTGGAAACGCTGTACCGGTACTGCCAGATCGCGCGGGATGCGTTGTGCGTCGGACCGTACGGCGTCGGGCGCGTCATCGCGCGCCCGTTCGAGGGGCAGGCGGGGAACTGGCGGCGCATCTCGGCGGCTCGCAAGGACTATGCGCGCCTTCCGGAATCGAAGCCCCTCCAGGCGGCGCTGTCGGAAGCCGGCGTGGCCACCGTGTCGGTCGGCAAGGTGGCGGATCTGTTCGGCCATGTCGGTTTCGAGGAAGGGCACAAGACCCGGTCGAACGACGAAGGGATCGCGGAGACGCTCCGGCAGATGCGGCGCCGGGGAGTGTCGGCCAGGCCGGCGTTTATCTGGGTCAATCTGGTGGATTTCGATCAGGAATACGGTCATCGCAACGATCCCCACGGCTTTGCGCGCGCCCTCGAAGCGTTCGATCGGTCGCTCCCCGAGATCCTCGCTGCCCTGCCGCCCGGCGGTCGCCTGGTCATCACAGCCGATCACGGCAACGATCCGACCACGCCCGGCACCGATCACAGCCGCGAGTATGTCCCGCTCCTGTACGTCGATGGCCGGCCCGGCGCCGATCTGGGCACGCGCGCCACCTTCGCCGACCATGCCGCCACAGTGGCCGCCTACTTCGGTGTCGACTTCCCCGTGAAGGCCACGCCCTTCGGGGAACGGTGACCCCGATCCACTTCTGGGTGCTGATCCCCGGGGCGTCCAGAGCAATCGCATTCTTGCCGTGGGGGCAAGGAGAAGCGTATGGGAGTTTGGGTGCATGGGGGCATTTTTAGCGCAAAACCTCCCATACTCCCAGACCGGGAGATGCTCACGTTGGAAGAGAATACGATTGCCCTGCCGGGGCGTCGAAGCGGTATTGAATCGCGGTTTTTTTCGGTTATTTTCCGGGTTGCCCGGCGGCATCGAGCCGTGCGTTTGACCGGCGTGGCGCCGGCTTTCGGGCGGTCGCCGGCGTGCGGCCGGCACGCCCGGTCGATGAGAAGCTTTCGTGATCGGGTTGACAGGGAACTTGATAGTTCACTAAGATTGCCGGTCAGCCGCGCCGCGTCGCGCGCGGCATGAGATGGTTCCTGGTGTGGGCGGCCGGTGCGAGCAAGGCGCCTCGATGGCCGCCGGGATGCCGGCATCGTACGGACCCGCCACGCCGGATCGCCGGCGATTCTCGCTTTTAGAGGTCATCAGTATGTACGTTTAATCGCTGGGATTGAAGTCGATCGACGTTCATTCCCGGAACACCCCTTCATTCTGCTACGGAGGCCGTTTGTATGGATCGTGTCAGATTCACGGTTATGCTTATTCTGTTGATGTCCTGTGCGTCGAACGTCTTCGCGCAGGGCAATGCGGCCATCCGTGGGGTGGTTACGGACAAGTCAACCGGTGAACCGTTGCCTGGCGCCAGTGTCTTTATCGAGGGCACGACCCTCGGGGCCGCCACGAACGAAGAGGGCGAATACCAGATTCCCCGGGTATCCGCGGGGTCCTATGTGCTGTCGGCGTCCTACATCGGGTACCAGGAGGTGAAGATGGATATCACCGTGGCCGGCACGGACCTGGTGGTCAACATCGCGATGGAATTCGCGACGTTCGAAGGCGATGAAGTGATCGTGACGGCTCAGGCGGAAGGACAGATTGCCGCCATCAACCAGCAGATCCAGGCGACCACGATCAAAAACGTGGTTTCTGCGGCGCGGATACAGCAAATCCCCGACGTCAACGCCGCCGAGTCGGTCGCGCGACTGCCGGGCATTTCCCTCGTGCGAAGCGGGGGAGAAGGGCAGCAGGTGGCTGTGCGCGGGCTCTCGCCCAAGTACAACGTGATGATGGTAAACGGCGTCCGCATGCAGTCCACGGACCGCGACAACCGGAGCGTCGACCTCAATATGATCGCGCCCAACGTATTGTCCGGGATCGAGGTCACGAAAGCTCTGACGGCCGACATGGATGCCGATGCCGTTGGAGGCACCGTGAACCTGAAGATCGGCAAGGCGCGTGAAGGGTTTCACAGTACGCTGTCCGCGCAGGGGGGCTACGGCTCCGTCGGCGAAACGTACGGTAACTGGAGGGGATCGGGCATCGTCAGCAACCGTTTCCTGAAGAACAAGCTGGGCGTCCAGCTGTCGGGGTACCTCGACAACTACAACCGGGATTCGGATGTGCTGAGCGCCAGCTATGCCGTAAACGAAGAGAATCAGCTGGAGGAAGGGCTGGCGCAGCTCGATCTCCGAAGCACCGTCATCAGCGACCGGATCACCGATCGTCAGCGGGGTGGCGCCGGGCTCATCTTCGATTATGAACTGCCAAAGGGGACGCTGCAGCTGAATAACTTCATCAGCAACCTTTCAGAAGATCAGGTAGAAATCCAGAACTCCCTCGGGCTCCTCGGCAATCAGTTCAACGGTCTGGCGGCTTCGAGATCTCTCAGCAATACCGTCATCAGCAACGCGCTGCAGGGTGAATACGACTTCTCCTGGGTAACAGTCGATTTCTCTCTCTCCAATTCGATCTCGCTCCAGAGCCGGCCGGGCGATCTGCAGATGGATATCGTCGCCGAGCAGAATCAGGCGGCGTTCACCACGACCGCCGACGAGACGGCGACACCGAGCGAATTCCTGAATAGCGTGGACGTACGCGATATCTTGCGGATCTCCAGGATCAACACCGTCGAACGGGACATCCGCGAAGCCGCCCAGGACGCGGCATTAAATTTTACCGTCCCCTACAACATCACGAACAACATCACCGGCAATCTGAAGGTCGGCGGCAAGTACACCTTCAACAGCCGCGACAACGATGAAACCATGTTCTTCAATCAGCCTGACCGAACGTTTCAGGGAGAACGGTTCGTCGCCGCGATGAGGGAGTCGTTGTGGGTCGACCTGGGGTTGGAGCGTATCGATGAAAATCTCGGGATTCGCGCGTCGCTGTTTCGTGATCCGGACTATGACATCGGCAATTTCCTTACCGGCCAGGAGGGCGTCGACAAGTTTTTCTATACGCCGTCGATCGACAAGATGCTGAAGTTCGAGCGGCTCGCGAAAGAGAATGGGGCGTACTTCCTGGCGGACCAGCAATCCTTTGAGCGGGATTACGATTATACCAGAGGGTTCTCGGCGTTTTATGCCATGACGGAGTTGAATGTGGGCAAGCATATCATGCTGCTGCCCGGCATTCGGTACGAGCAGTACCGCATGGACTATTCGGCATTCTATACCGAGAAATACGGACCGAACTTCGAGGACTTCCGGAACGAGGAACTCAATTCCAAAAGTCAAAGCGAAACCTGGTTTCCCCAGATGCAGGTTCGGGTGAAGCCCACGAACTGGCTGGATGTGCGTCTGGCCAGCACGAAGAGCATCATCTATCCGGATTACCGGGCGCTTTCGCCGTTCGTGTACTACAATACGTTCAGCGGCAATCCGTTTATGTCGCTGGGCAATCCGGCGCTCAAGCCGGCCGTGTCGCAGAACTACGACATTTACGCGTCGATCTACGAAGATCACGTGGGGCTGTTTACCGCCGGCGTCTTCCGGAAAGAGGTGGACAACCTGATCACCCCGTTCAGCTTCCGGACGAAAGAGTCGGAACGCATCAACAACCGCGTCGAGCTGCCGACCAACGTCACGACGACAGTCGACACCTGGATCAACCTTGACGAGCCCACGACCGTGGAAGGGTTTGAGTTGGAGTGGCAGACCAATTTCTGGTATGGCCCCTCGATCCTGCGCGGTCTGGTTTTTAATGTGAACTACACCCACATCCGGTCGGATACCGACTACCCCTTCCAGTTGCTCGTGCGCCTGAGCCCCGGGCCGTTCGGGCGGACGGAACTCGTCGATACGACCCGCGCCGGCCGCATGCCCGACCAGCCCAGCGATATTTTTAATGCCACGCTGGGCTACGACTTCAAAGGGTTCTCGGCCAGGGTGTCCTTCCTGTATCAGGACAACGTGCTGGGCAATCCCGGCATCCGCGCCGAACTCGACTCCTATACCGATGCGCTGTATCGATGGGATGTGATCCTGTACCAGCGGCTCCCTTGGCGCGGTTTCAAGGCCTATGTCAACCTGAACAATATCACCAACAGTTCGGACCGACAATTTGTGAGTGTACTCGGGAAATTGTCCTCCGCGAACTATTATGGTCGGACAGCCGACATCGGGATCCGGTATGAGTTCTGATCACGGGGCTTCCGAACCGGTTCATCACGAGGACCGGGCGGTCTGATTGTCTTTGATTTAATATATTGTTAAATTTGAATTTACCTCGTTTTGCAACGCGAGTTGCCAACGAGCCAGAATGTTCGCACCTGCCTTCGCGTCGCAACCAGATGCAGGTGCACCTTGTCCGTTCATTCGTTCACCAAACAGGGGGCCATCTCTATGAGAACCTTTCTACTACTCTTGTTAACCTCAATGCTGGTTACGGCTGCCAGTGCGCAAGACCCGGTCGCGCTGGATCCGGAACAGTTCGTAAACACGCAGATTCTTGGCGACACGCTGGCCAACGGGGATCGTGCGCATAGTGTGTATACGGTCGAAGCCGGCACGTTTTACGCCTTTGACGGTCGCCTGGATGTGACCTTTCCGTTGACCATCATCGGCCCGGACAACGGCTGGATCAGGAATGACGAAACGCCGCCTGTCTTGTTGAACACGCCGGGTCAGCAGGGCGAAGCCCGGCAGTTCTTTCAGATTCAGGAGGGTGGCTCGCTCGTGCTCGAGAATCTGATGATCAGCGGCCTGAACAGCAACAATGAAACCTCCGGTACCTTCGTCGAAAACACGGGGGGCTCGCTGTACAAGGCCCACAACGTAGCGTTCGCGAACTGGACCGATTTCGCCATGCTCAACCAGGCGAAAAACATCGACATTTCGATCACCGACTGCGTGTTTATCAACGGCGTCCGCACGAGCAACTCGCCCTGGGGCGGTTTCCCGCTCCGCATGAACGTGGCGGGTGAAAATGTGACGATCGAGAACAACACCGTGGTGAACTCGGGCCGCTTGCTTACGAACAGCGGTCCGTTCTTCAACGCGACGGTGCACGAGCTGCACAACTCGTATCTGAACTTTACGAAGGCCGGCCATGAACAGCGTGCGAACGAGATGATTCAGGCCAACAACATCTTCTACAACTACGACTTCATCGGTCGCCGTATCGGCAACAACACGTACGACTCGTATTTCACGACGTGGAACTACTACGCCGACGTGGCCGACAGCCTCGACAAGGTCTCGTTGTATCTGGGCCAGAACCTGTTCTTCCGCGAGCCGGCGCTCCTGAACTGGTTCGAGACGGCTTCGGACACGCTCTTCCCGGGCCTGCTCTGGGAGCATGCCGATGTCGACTCGATCGTAACGATCGATGACAACTACACCATCGGCACCAACTACTCGGAATTCGATCCCGGCTTTGCGTCACCTCCCGACAACCTCGATGAGGTCATTGGCTTCACGAATGGCTTCTGGCTCGATCCCCTCGCCGACTGGATCGACTGGCGTCTGCCCAGCCCGGTCAGCTACGACCCGGACACGGGCGCTCCCTCGCTGACGGCCTGGCCGCCGAGCTTCGACCTGAACTATTCGAATGCCTTCCTGCAGACGGCCGGCACGGACGGACTCCCGGTGGGCGACCTGAACTGGTTCCCGGATGCCAAGGACTCGTACTATGCGAACCGGGACATGCACATCGCCGCGCTGCGCGACTCCATCGCGAATGCGGTGGCCGTCTATGTGCCGGGTTCGCCGACGCCGATGATCACGCCGAGCAGCGTGGCCGTCGAGGATCTCGGTGGAGAAATTCCGGCCCAGTTCACCCTGGATCAGAACTATCCGAACCCGTTCAACCCGACCACCAACATCGTCTTCTCGCTGCCTAAAGCGATCAACGTGAATCTGACCGTCTACAACGTGCTCGGTCAGCGCGTGGCTGTGATTCTCAACGACGAAGCGATCGAGGCCGGCGCGCACAGCGTCCAGTGGGATGGCCGCGACGCGTTGGGCAACCTGGTTTCCTCGGGCGTCTACATCTACCGCCTCGAAGCCGGCGACTTCAGCCAGGCGCGGAAGATGCTCTTCATGAAGTAAGGCTTCGGCATTCCACGCCGTGTCAAAAAGCCCGGGCCTGCGAAGGCTCGGGCTTTTTTGTTACCTGCAGGTCAGCGGTGCGTACCGGGCCGGCGTCAGCGCGGTGCTGCGATCACTTCGTAATCCCCGCTGCCTTCTATCACCCTGATCTCCTGCCCGCTCTCCAGGTTCAGCAGGACATCCACCTTTCCACTCGGCCATTCGATGCGCAGGGAGTCGATTCGGGTATTCCCGCCGAGGCCGAAGGAGGCGATCTTGTCGGACTGCGAGAGGTAGCTCGATCCGGTGCGGATGCGACGGTACAGCCGTTTGTCACCGGAAACGGCGATGAGGTGCGTGCCCAGCCCATCCCGGTTGGAGGTCGTGCCCCGCAGGCGCACGTTTACGTAGTGGGCCCCGGCGAGGTCGTTTCGCCACACGTGGGCCGGGCCGCCGTTCTCTGTGACGAGCACATCCAGGTCGCCGTCGCGATCGTAGTCGGCATAGCTGAGCCCTCGCGCCACCATCGCGGCGCCCAGGACGCCGGCTCGGGCCGGCGCCTCGGCGAACACCCCGTCACCCCGGTTCAAGAACAGCTGTGGTTTCTGCCGGTACGTGGAGCCGTCGAGCGAAGGCCGAACCGGCCAGACGTGGCCATTCGCGGCCAGCAGGTCCAGGTCGCCGTCGTGCTCGACGTCGAACAGGGTCAGGCCGAACGTCAGTGTCAGGAAGCTGGGCGGCCCGATGCGCGAGTCGGCCGACCGATCGCGGAACAGATCGTCTCCGGCATGGGCGTACACGCCGATCGTTTCGCTGGAGAAATTCCCGATAAAGATCGACTCCGCTCCGCTGCCATCGACGACGCCGATGTCGATCCCCATGCCGGCGCGGGCATGGCCCATGTCGTCCAGCGCGATGCCGCTACGTTGTCCGATCTCCGTGAACGTGCCGTCGCCGTTGTTTTTGTAGAGCAGATCCGGCTGGGCGTCGTTGGAGACGACCACGTCCGGCCATCCATCCCGGTTAAAATCGAACTCCGCGACACCGAGCGATTTGCCGGAAGAACCGACGAAGCCGGCCTGTTCCGTGGCCTCCGCGAACGTACCATCCCCCCGGTTTCGATAAAAACGCCCCGGGATGCCCGCGTACTCGCTGGGTGGGCAGTATATCTTCTCGCCGTACTTTTTTGCGAGGTCGCCGGCGCCCTGCGTATCCACGATGATGACGCCCTGGATGGAGCAGAAGATATCGGTTTCCCGGGCCCAGGCGACGTAGTTGGCGACGTACAGATCGAGGTCGCCGTCGCGGTCGGCATCGAAGAACAGGGCGGAGCTGCTCCACACCGGGTCGCCGGCCACGCCGGCGGCGGCGCCGACGCGCGTGAAGCGGCCGCCATCGTTGCGAAACAGGTCGTTTTCCCGGAGGGTGGTGAAGTAGAAGTCGTCGTCGCCGTCGTTGTCATAATCCGCCGCGACGATGCCCTGGCCATACGCGCGGACTCCGGAAAGCCCTGCTGCCTCGGTGACTTCGGTGAAGGTGCCGTCGGTGTTGTTGCGGTACAGTCTGAGCGCCTCGATCCGGTCATCCGGCCCCGTTTCCAACCAGCCGCCGCCGACGAGCAGGAGGTCCGGCCACGTATCCCCATCGTAATCCAGAAAGCCCCCGCCGGCCCCCATCTGTTCCGGCAGGTACATGCCGCCCTCCGCGCCGTTCTCGTGCTGAAAGGAGCCGAGGCCGATTTCGGCGGTCACGTCGGTAAACGCAATAGCGACCTGTTCCGGCGCGCGGTTCTTCGCCCCCGCGTCCGCGGCGGGGCGTTCCTGCCCCTGACACGCCAGCAGGCCGGAACACAGAACGAACAGGGAACAGATCCGGGCGGGTGTCAGATGCAGCATGGGCGACGTAGCGAGCGACAGCGGTAGCATGGCGGGGAGGTAACCGTCATCGGATCGTTTCAGGACAGCCTTCCCGATCCCTCGCTGCCGCGGATCAGTTTGCCTTCCCCGACCAGCGGGACGAAGCGGAAAATGTTGGTTTCTTCATGGCGATAGGTGCTCTCGCCGGTGCGGTAGATCCGTTTCATGACCTGCTCGTCGGCGGTGCCGACGGGGATGACGAGGCATCCACCCGGTTTGTCGCCCTCGGGTAGCGCGAGCTGTTCGAGCAACGCCTCCGGGACGCCGGCGGCGCCGGCCGTCACGACGATCTTGTCGTATGGGGCAAAAGCCGGCCAGCCGAGCGTGCCGTCGCCGCATTTCAGGATGACGCGGTATCCCAGTTCGCGCAGGATCGTTTTGGCTCGGTCGTGCAGGGCCTGGTGCCGTTCGATACTGTACACCTCGGCGCCCATCTCGCACAGCACCGCCGCCTGGTATCCGCTGCCCGTCCCGATTTCCAGGATGCGTTCGCGCCGCGCGGGATCGATCAGCATCGTTTGATGGGCGACCGTGTAGGGCTGCGAGATCGTCTGGTTGAGCCCGATGGGGAGCGCCTCGTCTTCGTAGGCGCGCTGGCGCATGGCCGGCTCGACGAAGCGGTGGCGCGGCACGCGACCGATCGCACCGAGCACACGTTCGTCCTCGATGCCTTTCGCGCGCAGTTCTTCCACGAGGCGTGCGCGCATCCGGTCATATTTGCGGTCTTCAGACGTCATCGGTCAGTCGGTGGCATGGGGCGATGCGCGACGGTGCCGGCATCGGGGTGGAGCGGACATCCCGCATCCCGGACGGGCCGCGCCGAGGCGGCCTGTTCACGCCAGGGCATCGGTAAGGTAGGAACGAAGCTCCTCTGCGGTCAAACGCGAGATCAACTCGCCGTTCTTCGAGATCGAGATATGGCCGGTTTCTTCGGAGACCACCACCACGAAGGCGTCGGTCTGCTCGGTGACGCCCACCGCGGCGCGGTGCCGCAGGCCGAGGAGCGGGCTCAGCCGGTTGCTGTTGGAGACGGGCAGGATGCAACGGGCGGCTTCGATGCGCTGGTTGCGGATGATCAGCGCGCCGTCGTGCAGCGGGTTTTTTTCGTAGAAGATGGCGATGAGCAGGTCGCGACTGATGGTCGCCTGCAGCGGCGTGCCGGTCTCGATGTAGTTGCGCAGACCCGTCTGCCGTTCAAAGACGATCAGCGCGCCGATACGCTGCTTGCTCATCTCGCTGATGGCCGAGATGACGTCCGATATGACGGATTCCTGGCTTTGAGAAACGACGAACCGTTGCGCGAGGGGGTTGTTCTTGCCGAGGAGAAACAGGACGCGACGGATTTCGGGCTGGAACAGGATGATGACGGCCAGGGCGAACACTTCGTTGATCGAGCGGAACAGGGTGCGCAGCATCGTCATGTCCGCCCAGGAGACGATGAGTTGCACGACGGAGAGGGCGACGATGCCGAGGAAAATCTGGACCGCAATCGTGCCGCGCATCAGTACATACAGTTTGTACAGGATGAACGCCACGATGCCGATCTCAATGAGATCGACGATGCGGATGGGTATGAACCACTCGAATAAGGTCACGCGGAGGCCGGCTGGATGTATCGCCCAAGATAGGTATCTATCCGTTCAAATCGCGCACCGGAAAATGGTTCGATGCGATGACGCCGGCGTGACCGCGATGCGCTCAGGCCCGCATCACGTTCGTCAGCACCCGCAGCATCTCGGCCGTGGCCCGGACGTCGTGGGTGCGAACGATGGTGGCGCCCCGGAGTACGGCGACGGCGGTGGCGCCCAGGGTGCCGTATAGCCGTTCTTCCGGGGGCGTTTCCGGGGCATCGAGCAGGGCGGCGATCGAACTTTTACGGGAAATGCCCACGAGGACGGGCCGGCCGAGGTCGAGGAATCGGTCCACCCGATTTATCAGCGCGGCGTTTTCACCGGGTGTTTTTCCGAATCCGAAGCCGGGGTCGGTGACAAGGTGCCGTACGCCGGCCCGTTCGGCGACGGCGACGGATGCCCGGAGCGAGGCAAAAACTTCTTCCACCACATCCGCATAGCGGTGTTCGTGAGGCATTTCGCCGGGGCGTCCTAGCGAATGCATCAGGATAAGCGGCGCGCCGGCCTCGGCGGCGACATCCGCCATCTCGGGATAGAGCCTGAGTCCGGTGACGTCGTTGACGAGGTGCGCGCCGGCATCCAGCGCGGCGCGCGCGATCGAGGGCTTGTAGGTATCGATCGAGATGATCGCCTCGTGGAAGCGCGCGGCCAGCGCGCGGACGACAGGTTCGATCCGGGCCCGCTCGTCAGCTTCCGAGACCGGGCCGGCGCCGGCGCCGTACGCCTTGCCGCGCGGCCGCGTCGATTCGCCGCCGACGTCGATAACGGTCGCCCCCTCGCGCAGCATCGCCTCGGCTCGGGCGAGCGCCGTGTCGACCTCCGTGTAGCGGCCTCCATCCGAAAACGAATCGGGGGTGACGTTCAGGATGCCCATCACGACGGGCCCCTCCGGCCGGCCCGGCCGGCAATCGAGCGTCTTTCCGCAACAGGCGAGGATGAAAGGATCAATCATAGAGCACCAGGGCGTCTGGAACGATGCAGGCCGGATCCAGGGTATCCCCCTCGTGGCCGGCGGTTCCGGTCGCCGGCGCGTTTAACTTCCATCGGTAAATCGCCGATGATTGCAGTGCGCTTCGTGCCGCCTACCCTGCGCCCGGAACCTTCACTCTCAGCGGGTCTTCAACACCTACTGCGTGTACCCATCGATTGCCCCCGGGCGATCGCGGGTGGATCCAGCCGACCCGTTTCCGGTTTCTCGCTGTTCGCCCCCCGACGCGGGAAATGAGCGGGCTGCGCGACGGAAGTGAAGCGATCTTTTGTGGAAGTCGTTTCGTCGTCTGCGGCGCCGCTTGAAGGCCTCCGTGTTTCGGGTTACCCACTGGAACGGTATGTAGGCACGAGCGTTCTTGCCCTCCAGTGATCGCCTGGATTCCTTCGATAGAGCTGTAATGCGCGTTACAGCCGAAACACGCCGTCCGTAAAACTGTATCGGTCAGGACCAGCCGGCGCTTCTGTTTTGGCGCTTCCACACATCCAGAACTGAGAAGCTTCCCCAGAAAATCGCTACAACCAAACCGCTAAAAGGCCTATGTACGTTCCTCGCCAGCAACGTATGCTGGACCAGTATCTTCAGGAGATCGGGCAGATCCCTCTGCTCGTTCCCGAAGAGGAAGTCAGGTTAGCGCGTCTGATAAAGCAGGGTGACCAGGAGGCGCTTCACAAGCTGACGCGCGCCAATCTCCGCTTTGTCGTCTCGGTTGCCAAAAAATACCAGGGGCAGGGGCTCACCCTCGCCGACCTGATCAATGAGGGCAACTACGGCCTCATCAAGGCGGCGCAGCGCTTCGACGAGACCCGGGGGTTCAAGTTCATTTCGTACGCCGTATGGTGGATCCGTCAGGCGATTCTCCAGGCCCTCGCAGAGCAAAGCCGCGTCGTGCGCCTTCCGCTGAACCGCATCGGGACCATCTCGAAGATTCGCAAGACGAGCGCCCGCCTGGCTCAGACGCACGAGCGTCAACCCAATATTGAAGAACTGGCCCGCGAACTCGATGTGGACGTCGAAAAGGTGCGCGAGGCCATGCAGCACACCAGCCGGCATCTCTCGATGGACGCTCCGTTCAACGAAGAGGATGACAACAGCCTGCTCGACGTGCTGCCGGACGATGAGGATACGGCGCCCGACGACTCCCTGATGGACGAGTCGCTCAAGATCGATATCGAGCGCGCCCTCAGTCTGCTTCATCCCCGCGAGGCTGAAATTACCCGCCTCTATTTCGGGATCGGCCGCGAACATCCCCTCACCCTCGAGGAAATCGGCCAGCGTTTCGGGCTCACCCGCGAACGCGTGCGCCAGATCAAGGAAAAAGCACTCAGAAAGCTGCGGCAGAAGCATCGCCGCGAAGAGCTTCAGATGCATATTGGATAACAAAAAGGCCGGCTTTCCTTAGAAAGCCGGCCTTTTTTGGTTTAAGGTTCGAGGGTTAAGGTTCAAGGAATAGCCTGCGGGACCTTTTTCCTCAGCCCTTGAACCTTAACCCTCGAACCTCACCTCCCCTCAATACAGGATGCGCTGCAGTTTGAGGGTCTCGGTCACGGGATGCAGGATCACCGGATTGATGCGGTACGGTTCGTCCGGCATGATCCGGATATGGCTGCCGCTGAATTCTTCCAGATCCGGGCGCATCGACTGGATGATGCCCAGGTTCAGCAGCGACTCGAGAATGAACATGCTCTCTGAGGGCGACGTGCGGGAGATACGGCGATGCTCCTCAACGGTCAGCGTGCCGTGGAGGAGGAAAAGCCGCAGGGTGAACATGCGCTGCAAATCGAGGGTGTTCAGAAAGCTGAAATCGATCGGCTGCAACGGGTTGACGCAGAGCACATCGCGCCCGGCATCGTACGCCGCGGAGCGCAGCCAGTAGTTGAGCGCAAGCAGGATGTTGGTGCCGCTGAATCGATAGAGCTGTTCGAAATACGCCTTTCGCCACGCCTCTTGCTGCTGTTCATGGCTTTTGCGCCCCCACAACGACCGCACCGGCGAGCCGGAGGCGGGGGGGACGAATTCGAGCGGCAGCCCGCTCCGGCGGTGGCGGTTGAGGATCAGGGCCTCGAGGCTGGTCTGGTTCAGGGACGGGAGTCCGTGCGCCTTGACAAAGCCCGACGCGGGGCGGAGCGTCGTTTCGATGAAGCGCCACGTGATGCCGGCGACGCTCGCGATCCAGCAGACCACGTGGTCGGTGCGGGACATAAAGAGCATTACGCGCTCCAGCACCTCGGTGCCCCCCGGCATGGCCAGCAAGAGGTGCTCGAAGAAGTCGATGAGCACGATCCGGGACGCGATGGGCGCTTCGCCCGTGGTGAGCGCAGCCTCCAGGGACTCCAGGGTGAGGTCGTCGGTTACCGGCTGCTCCAGCGCTTCCGCGGCCATCCGGGCAAACGCCGTCGTGGTGGTCACGCGGTGCGTCAGGGTGATGCGGCGGACGTCGGCATCCGTGAAAACGCTCGTTGCCAGGATGTTCATGAAGCTGGTTCGGCCGCTCCCGTCCGGGATGGCCAGGATCAGCGGGCTCGTCTGGCCGGCGGCCCATTCGCTGACGTGCGCCCGGATGCGGATAACATCCTGTTTTCGGCCTTCGAGCAGGGCGGCGTCGTCGAGCGGTGCGAGCGCGAAGAGTTTGCGGTAGATCAGGGGCAGCTTGTCGTGCAGGCTTTCGGCGTCGGCGAGTTCGCCGAGCGTTTTGATCCACTGGCCCTCCGTCTGGGTGATCGCCCCTACAGCCGATTGGCCTTTCCGGATCAGCTCCCGCGTCTGCCGGCGCCCCAGCCGCAATACGCCGCGCGTCATGTCGGCGAGTTTGGCGATGCCCAGGCCGGATCGGCGGAGGAGTTCCTTGCGCTGATGGTTCAGACGGATCCGCAGCCGGTCGATGGGGCCGTGCGCAAAGTCCCCGGCGAGCACGTGCTGATGGAAATCCTGCCAGTCGCGCTGGAGCGCGCGGTGCGCGGCGTGCACGAGCTGCTCCCACGGCGGCCGGAGGGCGTTGATGAGTTGGGAGAGCTTCTCACCGGACCGCTGGAGTCCCGTGAGCACCATTTCCCGGGCATCGACGATGGCGTCGGCTTCGGTGCGGGCGTCTTCGTCGCCGGCATCCGGCGGCGTCTCGGCGCCGAGTTCCTTGAGGGCTTCGTTCAGGCTGAAATCTACGATGCCCTGAACCTGCTGGATCTGCTCCCACGTGTTGATCAGGGCCTTCTGGAGCAGTCTGGCGCTGTCGCGGAGCCGGCGCGGCAGGGGATCGATCCAGATCGCGCCGGCGATTTCGCGGAGGTCCACGATAAAGGTCCGGGCAGATCGGGCCGAGGTCTCGATTCCGGGTTCGTGGATGGTGAGCGCCTCCGGCAGGTTGCGGCCATGCCGAAGCATATCCTCCCACATGTTCACCCCCGGGTCCGTCAGCATCTGGGTGGCCTGGATCAGGCCGGGCATGTCGCCCAGAAAGGCCTTGAACTCACCGGCAAGCCGGCGCTGGAGCAGCTTGAGTTCGTTGCCCATGACGGAGGGGTCCATCTGATCGAGGGCGGTCTCGCTGATCGCGCGGATGCGTTCACGACGGCCCTGGATCGATTCCGAGAGCGACTTGAAGGCCTGATGGGTCGAGAGCAGCGTGGACCGGGCAATCCGGTCGAGAAAGGTCTGCTGCTTTTCCAGGAAAAAGTCGCGGGTGCGATGCAACTGGATGAGGATGTCGTACCGGTTGGTCGCCTGCTCGTGCCACGCTTCGTCGTGCAGGCTCCGGACTTCCATGCGGGCCAGTGGAAGCTGGCTCGCCGGCGGCAGTAAGCGGTCGTTGAGGTCGAGCGCCACGGTGCCTCCGGCCTCCAGATCCCGGGCAAACGCGTCGGCGGCGTCGGCGAGCGCCGCGTCGGTGGGCTGAAAAAAAGGCTCCATCGGTTCGCAGCACGAGGCGAGCGCGGCGGCCAGGTCGTTCTGGATGTCCAGCCACTCGGCCCAGAGCGCCGGGTCTACGGGAGGAGCGGCCTCCGCGGCCGGCGTCGATGCCCAGGCATCCAGGGCGGGGAGCGCATCGAACGGGGCGTTCCATCGGTCGCCCAGTTCGAAGAGTCGGTTGGTCCAGGCATGGAACGCAGCCTCCAGCGTGGCGGTGCGGCGCGAGAGCGCCTCACGAACGCGGGCATGCGCGGTTTCCAGCAAGCCGCCGAGCCGGATGTCGGTGTGGTAGTGCGTAAGCGCCCGGGCGGGGATCGTACGTTCGCGCCGCCCACGTTCGCGCGGGGGGCGGCCTGCGATCCTGCGGAACAGGTTGCCGCCCCGTCGCAGGGCATCGCTGCCGGCGTCGCGCCAACGCAGCCATCGTTTCTTGAACCGGATGCCGGCGGAGTCGCCGTCGGCCGGCTCGTGGAGGTCCGCCCCGGCCGGCAACACGATGGCGACGGGGATTCCGCCGGCCCATCCGCTGAGGCGGCGGCCGGCGGCAAGCACCGCCGCGGAGGCTGTCGTCGCCGGTTTGCCCCCCAGCATCTTGCGGATGGGAAGCCACACGTCCCGCAGCGTCTTCTGCCGGTAGGCGACGAGTCGCTTCCAGGCTTCCTGGGTGGTGGGGGGCGACGTGTCTTCCAGATCGGGCTCGCGCAGCGCGGCGTGCGCCGCGTGGGCGCCGGCGAGGACAGACGCCAGGCCGGCGAGCAGTTCGGCATCGATCGATCGGGCCAGGCGCTCGTATTCGCCGGCCGCTTGCCGGCGCATCCGGTCGATCACATCCTTGTAGGCCGCCTCGGCCTCCGCATAGGAAGGAGAGGCGATCGGCTCCTGGAAGTTCGTTTCCATCAGACGCCATCCTCCGGGGTGTGGCCCCGCGCGAGGTCGGCGGCCGGCGCGTGGGGCGCCTGGTCGTCGAGCGTGCGCGGGAGCATCCCCCTGCGCTGGAACTCGGCCTTGGCGGTCTCGGTGATGTCGCTCGACAGCGCGAATTCGTACTGGTGCCTGATCACATAGGCCTTGACGACGATGTGCGTCAGAAAACCTTCCTGATATTCGTCCTTGATATTCACGACGATGGGCTTGTCGAGATAGACGTACCGCGAGTTGGCGGCCGCGCTGTAGGCGATGGCCTTGGCTTCCATGACATCCACCCAGGTCGGGAGGTACAGGTCGGTCACGACCTGGCAGTGGGGTTCGCCGGCGTTGGCGTTGGCGACCTGGTCCTCGACGACCTGCGCGTTGGGGACGGCGACGAGGTTGTCGTCGGGCGTTACGATGCGGGTCGACCGCAGTCCGATGGACTTGACGGTGCCGTAGGTGCCGCCCACGCTGATCTTGTCTCCTTCCTGAAACGGTTTGTCGAAGATGAGAATCAACCCGCCGATGATGTTCTTGAGGACATCCTGCGAGGCGAAGCCGACCGCGACGCCCACGCCGGCCCAGGCGCTGATCAGTCCGGTGCTATCGATCTTCAATACCCAGTGCAGGATGGCGTAGACGACGATCACCCACAGCACGACGCGGGTGACCGGGATAAATTTCTTGACGCTGAGCTGGCGCTGGACGTCGCGCGTGTCCGCGAACTTGTCCATCATCCAGATGAGGCCCTTGATGGGCACCGCGGCGAAGATGAGCAGGATGAAGGAAAGGACGATGCGGCCGATGTCGAGCCACGGCAATTCGACCTGTTCCCGGGCGTCGGGCACCGCGCGTTCGAAGGTGGATCGGACGGCATCCAGGTCGGTCAGCAGGCTGTCGATGTGCCGGCGAAACTGCTCGTCGCGATCCGGCGGGCGGATGGCGTGGATCTCGGCGGATATCGCCGCGAGTTCCGCGAAGAGGCTGTCGATCCGGGCGGGGTCGACGGTCAGGGTGTCGGTCGCCGGCTCGGCCCGGTCTCGCTGCAGCGGTAGGACGGCGGTATCGCACGAGGTCGCTCCGATCAGCAGCGCACAGAAGAGCAAGGCCTGTTTCATGAGCAGGCGGTCTGGATAAGATGCACAAAAAACGCCGGCCGCCGGCGGCCCATCGCGTAGCACAGAATACGGGACACGATGCGCCGGGTCAATCCGCCTCGCATCAGAAGGGCAATGCGGCGCGCAGGCGGTAATAGACCTCGTAGTTTCGATCGGTCCCGAGGTCGTCATACGGCTGGCCCACGCCCACGGCGTGCGCGATGCTGATGACGCCGCCGAGCACGAGTACGTTTTTTAACTCGGCGCCCGCGCCGAGCCGGCGCGTGAGCTGCAAGCGATCTCGCCACACGATGCCCCCGTCCGCAAAAAGCGCCAGCGTCGTCGCGCCGAGCGAGAAAAAGCCCAGTATGTTTGTCTGGAGGCTGCTGGCGACGGGCATCCGGTATTCGAGGGTGCCGAACGCGAGTCGGTTGCCCACCACGGGGTCGCGGTATCCGCGGACCCGATTCGCATCCACAAACGAAAGCAACCCCACTTCGGGTGCGGTGATCTGGAGGTCATCGAAACGGGCGAACCCAGCCTGGTGTTGCGGGAGCACGTCGCCGGCGATGGCCTGGGCATGCGCATAGACAAAAAATCGATTCAACCCGCCACCTGGCGCCACGGCAAAGGCCGAGAGGTCGCCGCGGACAAACTCGGTGTCGGATCCCAGTGCCCCGGCGGCGCCGGTGGCTTCGAGCCGGATGCCATGGCCGTCCAGCGGATGGACGAGGTTGTCGGCATAGGGGCGAAGCCGCTTCCGGGAAAGCGAAAGCCGGAGGTCGGTCTGCCGGCCTTCGGCCGGTGCGGGGATGGCCGGGTCGAGGGTGTCGAAATCCGATGCGTTGAGCGGCTCGAACCGGGCATGCCGCAGGCGGACCTCGAAGCGGGTGGCGGTGTAGGGTTTGATGCCGAGGTCGATCGGCCAGGAGAATGCCAGGTCCGCCCCCGAAATGCCGTCCGCCAGGTAAGTGTCGCCATACGCCCGGATGCTCGGGAGCAGCGAATAAGCGTTGACGTTGATCGACGGCACCCACTGGTTGTTGATGTAGGTGGCGAGGACGAAGCTGTTGGTCGTAGGCGTGGGGATGGCCAGGCTGCCCGTAAGTGCGAGGAGGTGTTTGCCCAGCGGCTCGGTCCACGACGTGATGCCGGCGAGGCCCCAGTCGTCCGGCGCATTGTAATAGGGCAGGGCGAAGGTGGCTACATGGGTGAGGTTCTTGAGGGGGCGGTACCGGCCGCGGCGCGTGATCGGCCCGGCGTCGGGCGGCACGACGGCCGGCACCACCTGGGGCGGCTCGTGCGTCGTCCATGCGGCGTAGGCCGGCGGCACCGTGGGTTCGGGCGCGTCCGCCACGCGCGCCGCATCGATGCGGAAGGCGCGGTCGCGTTCTTTGGACGCCGCCGCGGAGACGACCAGGGTGCCGGCGGGATGCAGCGAGTCGGGCTGGACCCACTGCAGTGCCCGCCCTCCGGCGACGAGCCGCGTCACCCGGCGGTGCACGCCGCTCTCGAGGTCGACGGCAAAGACGTTGGGCACGCGGTCGCGGAGGGAGGTGTACGCGAGCTGCCGGCCGTCGGGGCTCCAGACCGGGCCGTGGTCCTCGTGGTCGCCATCGGTCGCCGGTGTGATCGCGCGGGTCTCGATATCGAGTACGGCGACGTCGCGCCGGCCGTCGGCGTCGAAGCACGCGAAGGCGATGCGGGGCTGGAACGGATGCCACGCCAGCGAGCCGATCTGGACATCGCCCGTGAAACCGGTCAGCTGCTGCTCACGGCCGGAGGCCAGGTCGAGCAAAAACAGGTTGGCGGTGCCGGCGTCGGAGCCGATGAAGGCGAGTTGCCGCCCGTCGGGGGAGAATGCCGGGGATGAGGCGCGGCGGCTGTTCGTGAGCCGGCGCAGCTTCTTGCCGTCGGCGCGGACGGTAAACAGGTCGTTGAGCATCGAGCCCTTCCGGCCGCGGACGAGGCGCGAAAAGGCCAGCGTCTGCCCGTCGGGGCTCCAGGTTACCGGACCGTCGATGCTGCCTTCGGCGGCGATCGTTCGGGTCTTGCGTTTTGTGTCGATCACGTAGAGCCGGCGCACGGGCCGGCGGATCGAGGTGACGGAGAGCACGGCGATCTTCGTGGTGTCCGGGCTGTAGCGCACATCATAGATGTACTGGCCGGGGAGGGCGAGCGGGTCGACGCCGAGGGAGTCGAGGTTTTCCATCTGGCCGGCGAGGGTGTTGTAGTAGACGTTGACGTGCCGGCGCCAGTCGTCGAAGAACTCGCGGTACGATTGGTCGGTCGTCTCCTCGAAGGCCGTGTAGAAGTCGTGTATGCGTACGCGGTTGAACAGGTAGTTCTCGCGGTGTGCGAGCAGGTTTTTGAGGGTCGAATCCCCGTATTGCTGGGCGAAGAAGCGGACCTGCGCGTTGCCGGAGGCATAGAGGAGCCGGCCGTTGTAGAGTGAGCGGCCGTCCTCGTACGAGAGGCGGTCGTCGAGCACGGCGGTGCGGAGCCACTGGTCGCCCCGGTAGGCGTCCCAGCGTTCGGTCTGGTATTGCGCGAGCCCCTCGGCCCAGAAGCTGGGCAGCGGATCGCCGAAGAAGATGTCCGCGAAGCCCAGTGTGCCCCGGACGGCCCGGTAATGGAAGAGATGGGTGAGTTCGTGCGAGAGCACGGTGCGGAGCCACTTGGTGTGCCCCGACCAGGTGGTGGCCACGTCGTTGACGTGCACCCAGATGTTGGTATAGCCGTTGCCCAGGCGGACGGCGAAACCGTTCAGGATTTCGTCCTCGTCGGAGAGGTAGATGCGGATTTTTTTGTCGAATGTGACGCCGAGGTTGGCGGAGAGGGCGGCGTAGGTCGCCTCCGCGATCGGGGCGGCTTCCAGCTCGATGCCGGCGAGGTGCCGGGGGTACATGATGCTGAAATGGTCGGTCTCGGCAACCTGCCACTTCAGCTCGGGGTGGTTGCGTCCGTTGAAGACCTGAAAGCCCTGCGCCGAAACCGGGATGGCGAACAGGAGGCCAAGAAATGCGAAAAGAATGGATTTCATCATGCAGCGATGCGTTGTGCACGGTCTGAATGATGCGGAAGGGGATTATGATCCCGGCGGGGCGAGATGTGTCGCGATGGCGGCGAGCACGGCCGCTGTTTCGTGGATGACCTTCTGGTTGCTGAAGTAGATCACCCGGTAGCCGGCCTGTACGAGATACCGATGCCGGCGTGCGTCGTATTCCGCGCGCCACGGGTCGTTGTGGATGCCGCCTTCGACCTCGACGACGAGGCGGGCCGAGGGGCAGTAGAAGTCGACGATGAAGGGGCCGATGGAGTGCTGCCGGCGGAATTTCCGTCCGGCGCAGCGGTAGTTGCGGAGGCCTTCCCACAGGACGCGTTCCGCCGGCGTGGCGTTTTTCCGGAGGCGGCGGCGACGGATGCGGGCGAGGTCCTGGGGAGACATGAGGCGGCAGGGAGGGTTCTGCCTTACAAGACACCTCGCGAGGGGGCGGCGTAACGTCCTGGTCGTTGTGCTGTGCCTGGCCCACCTCCCCCTTGGTCCCCCTCCTCGGGAGGAGGGGGCTGGCGCTATGTTGTGGTATGAGCGGTAGTCATCGGCGCTCACTGGTCAGGCCCCTCCTCCCCGAGGAGGGGCAGCCGCCGCGTTCGCGGCGGCGGGGAGGTGCCCCGGGTGAGGAATGGCGGGTGGAGGCGGGTCAATCGCGGCGCTCCAGCGCCAGATCCAGCACGCGGGCCTGGGGCGTATCAGATGCGTACTGCTGCCGTTCCTGGAGGACGCGGCTTCTCAGAGCGGGCCAGTCAGATGGCGATGCAAGATGGGGAAGATACTGGAAGTACTGTCCAAATAGTCCCTCCAGATCCTGTCCTGGGATGGATGCGTCGGAGAAATAGGCCAGGACCGTCGCCAGGCCATCCTGTGTCGCCGGCGTCTCAGATGCAACATCCATGCGGTTCAATAGCCGCGATTCTGAGCCGAATTCCTGCATCAGGTCAACATACAAACCTGGCTTGTCGAGGGGTTTTGCCAGTCCACGAATGGCGGCGGATTTGACACGTTCCGGAGCATTTGACGATAAAATCGTCCGTAGAAGTGCATCCTCATCGTTGCGATAGGCCAATGCGCCGATGGCGGATTGCCGTTGTATCTCATTGAAATTGGGGCCCGCTGCGATCCGTCGCAGCTCCAGTTGGATGGCTTCGATCTGTTCGACCGGCATCTCCGGATAGTCCATCGTCACGGTGTATGCATCGTATTGATACGAAAATCGCCGGTACTGGACGCGTTCCATGTCGAGCGGGATTCGCTCTCCTATCGCCCTGATCGCGTTCATCTGCACCTGCTCATCCGAATCTGTCTCCGCGATCCGGATCAGCTCACGATCCCCTGCCGGCGTGTTGATGTGCGCGAAGACGAACACCATGTTCTGGCGCAGATCGGCGTCTTTCGCCGCGGCAAACGCGTCCACCAGCAGTCGATACGCCTCCGGGTCGCCGGCTTCACGCCGGTCGTGCAGGTACGTGATCGTCCCCTCGATGTCGGCCTGGCGGACCATTGTCCCCAGTTCATCGGGCAGGGCGGCGAGGGTCTCGACGAGCGGCTCGCCGGGCAGGGTCTTGTCCGAGCAGGCCGCGACGAGCGCACCGCAGAGCACCATCATGGCGGCCGTCAGGGCGAGGCCGGTCGTCGAGCGCAGCCGGTCGGGCGCCGGCGGCTCCACCAGCCGCTGGATGCGCGCGACGAGCGATCCCCCGCCGGCCGGCAAGGCCAGCCGGAGCGACGCCACCCGGCGTTCCTCCAATCCGGCCAGGGCGCGGACATAGGTCGACCGGCTCGCAATGGCCGCCACGGCCAGGTCGTCGCAGGCGCGCTCGCGCTCCTCGCGGATGCGGCCCGAGATCCACCAGGCGGCCGGATGATAAAACAGCACGGCTTCGAGGATGGACTGGAGCACGGCGAAGAGGTAGTCGTGCCGGCGGATGTGCGCCAGTTCGTGCGCGAGGATGGCCTCGACGTGCGCCGGCGGCATGCCGGCGAGCAGTGCGGCCGGGATCAGGATGACGGGTTTCAGCCACCCGATGAGCATCGGCTCGCCGGCGCGGTCGGTCGCGATGATCCGCACGCGCCGGGTGATGCCGAGGCTCCGCATCAGGCGGTTGACGGCGGCGGTCAGGCCGGCATCCAGCGACTCACTATACAGCCGGCGCATCCGATATACCCCGTTCCAGCCCAGCGCAAGGCGGATGCTCATGCCCAGCACACCGATCAGCCATAACGCCGCAAGAACCGGCCTCAGCGCAACGTCGAAGCCCGCATCGGCCAACTGTGCAGCCGCAACCGCAGGCATCGTAGCACCAACCTCACCCCCGTTTACCGTGTCCACCAGCCGGAGTCCCCCTTGTCCACCCGCGGGCTGCCCCGCCGACAGTGGCAAGCTGGTTAATACCGGCACCACGATGAGCGCCACAAAAGCCACCCAGCAAACGAGGTATCTACGCTGTGGCGAAGTGCGTCGCAGCAGGCGCAACGCGATGGCCAGGATGCCGGCGATGAGTGCGCCCTGCCAGAGCGAGTGGACCAGGATGGCGCCGAGCAGATCGACGAACGGATGATGGAGTAGTGCCGTCATGCGAATTCTCCCTCAAGGATGTGTCAGGGCAAATAGTCGATCGGGTCGACCGGTTTGCCGTTTTTATGGACTTCGTAGTGGAGGTGTGGAGCGGTCGATAGGCCTGAGCTGCCCGCCGCACCGATCTGCTGGCCGGCGCGGACGGTATCGCCTTGCGCAACGCGCTGTTGCGAAAGCTGGGCATACCAGGTTTCGTAGCCTTCCTCGTGCGCGATACGGATGATCTGGCCATACCCCTCGGCGGTCTCAGCCGATTTGACGATGCCGTCAGCCGTTGCGTAGACGGGTTTACCCGCCGGCGCCGCGAAGTCGACGCCCCGGTGAAACCGTTCGATCTTCAGCACGGGATGGAAGCGCATCCCGAAACCGGATACTACACGCGTCGTGTCGCCGAGCGGGTGCAGGGATGGGATGTCAATGACGAGGGGTTGACGTTCGATAAAATTCAGCGAGCCGATTGTTTTGCGCAGTGTGAGGTCGTCGACATGCGATGTCATGCCGCCGGCTGTGACGAGGTAGTACCGCTCCATCGCCTCAATCCAGATCGCATATCCGTTCGTGCTGTCATCCCTGAATGTGAAAGCGCTTGCGTCGTACGCATCCAATCCCAGCTGTGTCAGCGACGTGCGGTGGATGGCGTCAAAACGTGCGATCCGACGCAGATCCGACCCAGTGAACCATTCCCTGCGCTGGTAATCCGGCAGGTCCGAATACTCCTCTATCTGTACGAACTGCTGATGATCGGGAGCCCAATAAAGCTGCGACCAGAATGCGCCGTCGATTTCGTTGAAGCTGCCGGCTTGCCAGTTCTCCGGCAGGTTGATTTGAAAACCCAGCGCATCGTGAATGACCGTGCTGGATGTTACCCCCGGTGCTTCCCGCGCATCGATGCACGCCACCGCAATGAAACTGCTGACCGCCACGATCGCAATGGCCAGCACAATGCCCGATGCCGAGCGCAACCGATCCGGCGCCGGCGGCTCCACCAGCCGCTGGATACGCCCGACGAGCGATCCACCGCCGGCCGGCAGGGCCAGCCGGAGCGACGCCACCCGGCGTTCCTCCAGTCCGGCCAGGGCGCGGACATAGGTCGATCGGCTGGCGATCGCCGCCACGGCCAGGTCGTCGCAGGCGCGCTCGCGCTCCTCGCGGATGCGGCCCGAGATCCACCAGGCGGCCGGATGATAAAACAGCACGGCTTCGAGGATGGACTGGAGCACGGCGAAGAGGTAGTCGTGCCGGCGGATGTGCGCCAGCTCGTGCGCGAGGATGGCCTCGACGTGCGCCGGCGGCATGCCGGCGAGCAGTGCGGCCGGGATCATGATGACGGGTTTGAGCCACCCGATGAGCATCGGCTCGCCGGCGCGGTCGGTCGCGAGGATCCTCACGCGATGGGTGATGCCGAGGCTCCGCATCAGGCGGTCGACGGCCTCAGCCAGGCCGGCGTCGAGGGGACGACCGGGGAGCCGGCGCATACGATGGACCTCTCGCCAGCCGAGCGCCAGTCTGAAGCTCATTACTAAAACGCCTATTAACCAGAGCGCCACCAGCAAAGGAGACACCGCAAAGCCGGTTGCCGCCGACTGAGCCATCTGATCGGGGAGAACCTGCGGCACTATATGATCTGAGCTACGTGCCGGCGTCAGTAGTTCTGCTCCTCCGAGTCCGTCCGTTCCACCAGAACCCGAGGGCCACGCCGTCCATACGGGCAGGGCGACCATCGCTGTCAGTGCGGCCCAGGAAACGAGGTAGCGGGCGTTGGGCGAGGCGCCGCGCATGAGGCGAAGCGCAAGGGCCAGCGCGCCGGCGATGAAGGCGCCCTGCCAGAGCGAGTGCAGCAGCGCCTCGCCGGCGACGGTTACGAACGTGGGATTCATACGTTGTCCTCCAGTTTGTCGAGGAGGGCGCGTATCGCCGCCAGTTCCTCCGGGGTGCTGGGTTTGATGGATAGGGCGCGAAGCACGAGCTTCTCCGCGGAGCCCTGGAAGGCGCGGTCGAGCAGCGATTCCAGCAGGTTGCGCTGGATCGTTTCCTCGGGGATCGCCGCGGCGTAGACGTGCGCTTTTGCCGCGTCGTCGCGGGTGACGAGACCCTTGCCGTGCATGATCTGCATCAGCTTGAGCACGGTGGTGTATCCCGTGCTCTGGGTGGCTTCGAGCGCCTCGTGCACCTCGCGCACGGTGCTGGCGCCGCGTTCCCACAACACGTGGAGAATCGCCAGCTCGGCATCGGTGGGGCGGGGTAGGGATGAATCGGTGGTCACGATGCAGGTCGGGGTTGATGTACGAAAGACTTCGTAGTCAATATACGAAGGTTTTCGTACATGTCAACCCGCCCCCCAAAAAAACACCCCCTCGCGCAGCGCACGAGGGGGTGTCATGATCCCGAACAAAACAGGAATCAGCCGAAAAGCCGCGTCATGGCCGCATCGTCCAGGGTTTCCCCCGATTCCTCAATGGAGACAAAGCGGTCGCCAAGTTTAAAAACGACTTTCCCGCCGAGCTGTGCGAAGGGCAGGGTATCCGGATACGTCTTCAGCAGGCGGAAATACGTCTCCGAGCCAAATGCAATGGCGACGGGTTTGTGCGTGTCGGCATCGAATTCGGTATCCCGCCATACCCCGTCGGCATCGAGGACGAGCGTCCGGCCCTGGATGTTTGCCTGCGTAGCCCCGACTTCCGCCGGCGCGGCGACCTCCGCCTCCTGCATCGATCGGATCGATTTGCTCATCTGCACGGCTGCCTCGCCCGAGGTCTGGTTGAAGCCCGCGTCCGCGCTCGGCATGCCCGGACGGGCCTGCCTCGAGGATACCGGCCGTGGCGCGCCCGGCGGCGGCATCATCTGATCGACGGCCATCATCTCGTCCTCCGTCACCAGATACGAGGTATAGGGTGTGACGATGCCGAATTCCTTCGCGAGGGCGATGACCTCGTCTTTCAGTTCGGCATTTTCGCCATGCATCCGGATCTCCTCGAGCAGCATGCCGACGCGTCGCTGGGCCCAGAGGCGGGCGACGAAATCGCGGTCGCGTTCCGAAGCCGGCAGGTCGAACCCGTAGCGGAACGTCTGCTCCCGGCCGTTCAGCATGCCGGTGAGCTGGACTTTTGCCGCCCCCGGCTTCCGGTATCGGCCGGCGACGATGAGCTGGCCGTTTTTGTAGAGGTTCGCAAGCTGGCCCGGGCTGACGGCATACGTGTCAGCTCCGTCGATCGTCAGCTTCAGGTCCGTCATCACGGGGAAACGAACTTTGTCGTAGAATCCGCCCACCCGTTCCTCGATGTTCTCCTCGGGCGAGATGTAATCCGCGAAGGCGCCCGATTCGGCCGCGAGGCCGTCGAGCAGGCGGGTGTTGACGTCGTAGCCGACGCCGAAGGCGAAGACGCTCACCTCGTGGCCGTTGGCGCCCTGAATGTTCTTTCGGATGGCCTCTTCGTTCGTTTCGCCGGCGGAAGGCAGGCCGTCGGTGAGAAAGACGATCATGCCGCGCCGGCTGTCGTCCAGCTGGCCGAGCGCCGTCTTCAGGGCGGCATCGATGTTGGTCCCGCCGCGGGCTTCAAGCTGGTCGATGAAAAACAGGGCGTCTTCCTTCGATGAGGCCGGCATCAGGGTTTCGCGGAAGGCGTCGACATCCGAGCTGAACGCCACGATGCCGAACCGGTCCTGCGCGCCGAGGCGCTGGACGCAGTATTTCAGGGCGTCGCGGGCCTGCGCGATTTTGTCGCCGGCCATGCTGCCCGACGTGTCGAGCACGAAGACGATGTCCCGGGGCTGCACCGCGCCGGCCGAGAGGTCGACGCTGGGGGTGAGCATGAGCATGAAATACCCCGCCTTGTCGCGGTAGGGCCGGTGCGCAAGCAGGGTGGCGCCGACCTCGGCGTTGTCGCGGCTGATGTAGAGGACAAAATCCCGGCCGTCGCGTTCACCTTCCCGGTCGTAGCGGACCTCGGCGCGCCGGCTGTTCGGGCGCGCGATGTCGACCTCGTGCGAGGGGGAATACACCGTTCCGATTCCCTTTTCGCTCCGGATCTTCGCCGTGATCAGGGTGTGGGTGGTGGCGGGCTCATCCGGCCGCTCCGGCGGCGCGGGGCGATCCTCGCGCATGGGCATCGGTCGGGGCATGGGGATGCGGCCTGGACCGCGGGCGCCGAGCTGGCCCTGGAGTGGGTAGGAAAACGTGACGGTAGCGCCTTCGGCCGGCAGGGTGGCGTCGTAGCGCAGCGTGATGGTGCGCTGCTGCCCCGGCGGGATCGGGAAAACGCTCGCCCGAAACGTGCGGTGGTCGACCATCTCCAGGAGCGCGGGGTCGATGTTTTTTCGGACGATGGCTTCGTAGATAGACCGCGCCTCGTCGGCCGCGAGGAGTTCGCCGGCGAGCTCCTTGCCGTCCACGTCCATCGAGAAGCGCGACACCTGGGCATCCTTGGGCAGGGGGAAGAGGAAGGTGCCCTCGATGACGCCGCGGGAGGTGTTCTTGAAGGTATGGCTGACGGTTACGACGGCGATCTGCTCGTCGATGGCCGCATCCACCGTATGTTCGGTCAGCGAGATCGGGGTGAATTGATAGTCGGGACCGACGATCAGGCCCTGCGCCATGCCGGCGCGGACGAAGACGAGGGTGAACAGGGCGAGTGCGATCGGGCGAAAGGACATGGTGGTGCTACGTTGGATGCGCGGACAGGGACGTGGATCGCGGGGTCCCTGCGTAAACGGACGGCGTCAGCGGGTTATTGTGGCTGCGGCTACGGCGAGCGATCGGGGCTGGAAGAAATACCGCAAATTCTGTCTATTCAGGTGTGACATGATGTTGTCACTGGGGTTCTCTATCTTGCGTGCAACCGACCCGGAAATGGGTTTTATCCAACTGAAAAGGGCACGCTCATGCTGAACGACCTGAATACGACATCCCCTGACGGACGACTTTTTCCGCTCCACGCGGTGCTGCCGTTGCGGCATCCCCTTCGCGAGCCGGCGTTGTTCTACCATCCGCCGTATGAGACCGAGGCGGAAGATGAGCTGGCCTATCACCTGGTAGGGACGCTCGACGAGTCGGCCGGCCTGCTGTACCGGCCGCGCCTCGCCACCTCGTACGCGTCGTTCGATGTCGCCTTCGTGATCGAAAAGGGGCGTCAGCGGATCGGGATTCAGGTTACGCGGCAGGCGGAACCCCGCGAGCCCGTCGATACGGCCTACCATGACACGCTGCTGATCGATGCCGGCCTCGTGGACATCCTGTACCGGTTTGACGAAGCCGACATCGAGGAGCGGCTTTACGACGGGCTGTGTGTGATCGCGCGCTGGAATCCGTCGCTGTTCAGCGAGCGCGGACTTGCCCGGATCGAGGCCCAGGCTTCGCCGGCGGCGCGGGCGTTCCAGCCGGCGCCGGGCCAGGAGAACAGCCCGATCGCCCTCGTGCTGCCGGCGGCGGAGGACGAGTGGCAGGGCGAGTCGTTCGTATGGCCGTCCGAGGAGTCCGGCGTACCGTTTTCCTGCCGGCGCATGAGCCGATACCACCCGGCCGGCTGGATGCGTGAGGTGGACGAGGCCCTCGCGCATTTCGGCATCACCCACGAACAGCTCCGCGGCAACTGGGCCCGGAGCGCGTGATCGGGGGATGGTGAGATGGGGGACGCAGGATGCTGGATACGGGATGCAGGATACTGGATGCAGGATACGGGATGCTGGATGCAGGATTTTTTGAATTAGCTCGTCTTTGATAGCCGAAACTTCATCCCGCATCCTGCATCTCCCCCCATCCCGCATCCTGCATCTTGCATCTCCCCCCATCCCGCATCTCCCCCCCATCCCCCATTAAAGAAGCTTCGCACGTTCGCCGATACTCACCTTAGCCAGGCTCAAGCCCCCCTGAGCCTGGCGCTTTTTTTATCGCCCCACACCCCGCCGAGTAGTCCGGACTCTCCTATTCCTGCCGCGCCGACCCATGCGCTCGCGTTTTTGCGCGCCGGCCGTACCGTTATCCATCCAATGCAGGGGGTTCCGTCACTATGCGTATGCTCGCGACACGCCTCGCCGTTCTCCTTTGCCTTGCTGCTTTTCCCGCCTTTGCGCAGCTTTCGGTTCATGGCCAGCTCGTCTACGACAACGCGGTGCAGCCCGGTGGCCGCTATGCGGGGTCGTTCCTGGTTCGCAACGATTCCGACACGCCGCGCGACGTGCTCGTGCAGCAGCACGATTTTAAACTCGAAAGCGATACCGTCGCCCTCGTAACTCCCCCCGCGACTCACCGGCGCAGCAACGCCGGCTGGGTGGTCGTCACGCCGTCCCGCTTTACGGTGGCGCCGGGCGAAACGCAGCGGGTGGACTATGAAATCGCGGTGCCCCGGGACATCAAGGGCGCTCCGCCGGAGGGTTCGTATCGCAGCCTCATCGCCGTGAGCGAATTGCCCGCCGAAACCTCGCACCGCCGCATGTACAGTCTGATTGCGGATGCGGGCGTCCCTGTTTCGGATCGGGACGTGCGGCAGAGTGTGCAGATCGCCACCCACATCGCCGGCACGGGCGTCACGGATCTCACCTTTCTCGGCGTCGACGTCCGCGATGAAAACGGCATGCACGTGATGACGGCGGATGTCGAAAACACCGGCGACGTGGTGATCGAACCGTCGATATGGGTCGAGCTGTATTCCGCCTCGGGCGACCTGGTGGAGCGGCGTCAGGCGGAGCCGACCCGGCTCTACCCGGGCGATTCGCTTCGCCATCGGCTGCCGCTCGACACGCTGGGCGCCGGCATCTATGAGGCCCTCATCGTGGTCGATGCCGGCGGCGACAACATTTTCGGGGCCCAGTATACGTTGGATCTGAACACCTGGTGACGCCATGGCGACGCAGCTTCCCGCACGCGTGCCACTCTCCACACTGTGGATTCACGTGGCCTTTCTGCTCTTCTGCCTCCTGCTGAGTGTGCTCGTGTAGCGCTTGCTCGCCCGTCAGCCGCAGAGGATCTGAACCGGGCACACCCGAAGACCCGCCGCGACGTTCTGGTGACGTCCGCCCGGCAGGGTGATCTGCGCGGTGACGGCAAACGAATCGGCGCCGGCGGCCGTAAAGGAAACGACGGCCCGTTCCGTGTTGACGCACGCGGCGCCGGACCCGGGGCACGATTGCCCCCATCCCCCCGAATAATAGGACGGATCGTCGTCGATCCCCCCAACCGTCCACACGCCCGGCGCCGGCTCGCCGAGCCCCCAGAGAAAGATCCGGGTGAACGCACGGTCCGAGTTATCCCCGTATCCTAGCTGGTTCACGTTCTCGCAGGCCAGGACGGAGTCCAGGACGATGAGCTCCAGCGCGGGACCGTCCGTCGGACCGCAGGTTCTCTGGGCGTAAACGGCCGCCGCGATCTCGGGCGCGGGCTCTTCTTCGCCGACGATCTGGCAGCCCGTGAACGAGAGCACGAGGGGAACGAACAACAAGATGGCGTGACGCATCGGAATGACTCGGTTTAGGTCGAACGGGGATGCCCATGAGACCGCCGGACTGTCGCTCTTATTCCCGTGTTTGCGCCACGTCACGGGAAGCCGGCTTCAATCGTGGCGCTCGGACGCCCGGTTCAGCATGCCGGCCACGTCGATCCCCGTCGATGCTTTGATGCTTTCCAGCAGGGCGGGCGTCGCGCCGGCGATCTGGTTGAACACCGCGGGTACGCCGCCGCCGGTGCCGCCGCTGTCGACCACCGTGATCTTGTCGATCTTGAGGTTGTCGACGGTCTGCACCACCTGCTTCAGGATGTCCGGCAGCATCTGGATAAGGAAGAGACGCTCGGCGTCGGGGCCGGCCTGGTTCCACAGTTCGAGCTTGCGGCGGAGCACCTCCACCTCGGCCTGGCCGTCTTGCAAGATGCGCGCCGCGTTGCCTTTAGCGATCTCTTCCTTGGCCTGGCGCTCCGCCTCGGCGGCGACGACGACGGTCGACCGCTGGCGTTTTTCGGCCAGCAGGATCTCCTGTTCGGCCAGCTCCTGCTCCGCGCGGGCCTGGGCGACCTGCGCGGCGATACTGATCTTCGCTTCTTCAGCCTCCGCATTCGCCGCCAGCTGGGCGCGCACGATACGAACCTGGTTTTCCGCTTCGGCGATCGACTGGTCGGCCTTGGCCTCGGCCAGCTTGGCCTGCTCACGCTGCTGGGCTTCCGCGATCTGGGCCGTGGAGATGATGTGCGCGGAGCGCTGGCGCCCGATGGCGTTGAGGTAGCCCCGTTCGTCCTCCACGCTCTGGATTTTGAGCGTATCGAGTTGGAGCCCCAGGGCGCTCATGTCGATGTCTGCCTCCTCGACCAGTTGCTTGGCGAACTTCAGGCGATCCTCGTTCACTTCTTCCGGCGTCAGCAGGGCGAGCACGCCGCGCAGGTTGCCTTCGAGGGTTTCCTTGGCGATGGTCTGGACCGCCTCGAGCGGTTTACCGAGCAGGCGCTCGACGGCGTTGTTGATCTCGGGCTCCGCCGAGGCAATCTTGATGTTGGCGATGGCGCGCACCGTGAGCGGGATGCCGCCTTTCGAGTAGGCGTTCGACACCATGAGGTCGATCGGGATCGTGTTGAGAAACAGCCGATCCACACGTTCGATGATGGGAATCCGGAAGGCGCGGCCGCCGCGGATGAGCCGGTAGCCCAGCGTCGAGCCATCGGGGAGCTGTCGCCGTTTTCCGCTGAAAATCAGGATTTCGTTCGGCTGACAGATTTTGAGGTTGGCGCGGATGACGCCGATGACGGCAAGGATGGCGACGATGATGACGCCGGCGAGCACGAGTTCGAACATGGGACCTCCAGGGTTCTATCGATGAGCAGCCAGGGGCTGCGGGTTTTCAGGTGGGTTTTACGACCTCGACCGTCAGGCCGTCGCGCGAGATGACGACGACCTCGTCGCCCGGGTTGAACGCCTCGGCGGATTCGGTATCCAGCGATCGCGCCGGCAGGCGCAGCTCGCTGCCCTTCACGACCACGCTGATCTTGCCCCGCTCATCCCCGGAAAACGGGATCAGCACCCGGCCCGTCAGGCCCTTGATGTCGGACGACGTGATGTCGCTCGACACGTGCGCATACCCGATGCGCTTGATGACGTAGTTGCCGCCAAACCCGACGAGCAGGCCGACGATTGTGGCCGTCAAGCCCGTGAGCGCGCCGCCGGAGCCCGTCCAGTTCAGCAGGGTGCCGGTGAGGCCGAAAAAAGCGAGGAAGAGGAAGAGCGTGCGGAGGGAGAGCAGGTCGACGAAGCCGGGGCCGGCCTCGAGGTCGGCGTGTATGTCGCCATCCATCGAGACATCCGTGTCGACATCCGTATCCACCGACACGTCGACCTCGGCATGATGGTCCATCTCGCCGCCGAAGATGGAGAGCAGAACGAAAAAGCCACCGACCAGCATGCAGACCAGATACAGGGTGTCCATGGTGTTTTTCGTTTGATGACCGTTGCGTGTACGTCGGTATGATAGGACGCGTTACGCCGGCCGGCAAGTATTTAGAAATATGACGTTACGCCCGTTGGCGAAGCCACATCTGGATGCAAGATGCAGGATGCAGGATGCTAGATGCAGGATGGGTAACAAATCAGGTGCCCTCTGATCGGTGATCCTGCATCGGATGCTCGAAGCGCGGGGGTGGTTACGTCAGGCATAGACGATCAAAACCGCCCCCGCAATGCATGCGAGGGCGGTTTATGAGCAGAAATCCTGCATCCTGCATCCCACCATCTCATTGCCGTCGACGCAACGTCGCCGGCATCAGGAACCCCTGGCGCGCGGATTATCCTTTTCCGCCCCATCGGAAAGCCCGCAGCAGCATCTTCGCGTAGGACGATTCGACGGGTGAGCCGGCCTTTTTCATGTCGGGCTCGAGCACGTCGTGCAGTTCCTGCAACCGGTACCACGGGACGTTGGGAATCAGGTGGTGTTCGAGATGGTAGTTGAGGTTATTCATAAAAAAACTGACCATCTGGTTCGATATCATCGTCCGTGTAGCCGTGAATTCGTCGGTTTTCTCGGTCATCATATGCTCGGCCACGCCCCGTACATTCACGAAAATCATGGCTACGAGCACGGGGTAGGCCCAGCCGTTCAGAAACACATCCATCCGCCCGATCTGGGCCAGGTAGGTGATGACGGTGGCGAAAATGAGGGTGATCAGCGCGTATTCGACGATCATGTCGCGCCGCTCTGTTGGTTTCGCCAGTTTCCAGGCCATCATCGGGACGTGGATGAAGATGTAATACGGACCTCCGAACACCAGCCACAGGAAGAAGGCGACGCGCCGCAAGGCCGGGTTGGGCACCGCGTTCGTAAACTCGTCCGGGTCGCGGTCCTTGCCCGTGTGGTTGTGATGCTCCATGTGAACGACGCGGTAGGAGGTGACCGACACAAACGCCGGCAGGCCGGCGAAAAAACCCACCCACCGGTTCAGAAACCTGTTTTTGAACAGGATGCCGTGCGTTGCCTCATGCGCAAAAATCGCCAGACTGTGTATCGACGCCCCCATGACGAAATATCCGACGATCCTGAGCGCGAGTTGGGGCGTGTTGATCGTCCAGTAGGCGACGCCAAGCCACAACACGTACATCAACAGGATTTTGAGATTCCACCAGGGGTTGATGTCCAGCAGCGAACGGATTCGCTCCCTTTTTGAAGGGTCCTTGAGGCAGTCTTTCAGGTGCATGATCCTCTCCCGTTTGGTTACGACAACGGATCGGTTCTTCGGACGCGGGCGCTGTTTTATATTCGGGAAGCAGGTGGTGGGTCGACGGCGCCGGCAGCGAGGTCAGGGAGTGCCCGAAGAATCCGTCCGCCGGTGCACTCGCTACCAGTTTAATAGGATCGACCGGTTAGGCGCGCTGACGGTAGAAACGGGGTTATGGCTGTGGGGAGATGCCCCACCCGGTACCCGGGTGACGCGGAGGGGAGGGGGGCTGATTGGGGGGCGGGGAGGTGGATATGGGATGCAGGATGCGGGATACTGGGATGTGGGATGGTCGATTAGAACACGGCTATTTGGGGGAATCCTGCATCTCGACCCAGGGCAATCGCATGCTCTTCAAACATGAGCATCTCTCGGTATGGGAGTATGGGAGGTTCTGCGGTAAAAAATGCCCCCATGCACCCAAACTCCCCTACGCTTCTCACGGCCATGGCGAGCATGCGATTGCCCTTCATCTCGACCCTGTTTCTTTGTCGTGCGTGCCGGCGCATCATAAAAAACGTCCGCCCCCACCGGAGTGAGGACGGACGTTGTGGGTCGTTACCGGAGAAACGGGTCAGACGGTGACCGGCGTCACGGCGGCGGTGTCTTCTTCGCCCGTTCGGATGCGGTAGATCTTTTCGACGGGCAGGACGAAGATTTTGCCATCGCCGACTTCGCCCGTGCGGGCGGCGCCGAGAATGGCGTCGACGGTGGCTTCGACGAAGGGCTCCGATACGCCGATGTCGAGCGCGACTTTTTCGGTCAATTCTTTCTTGACCGTGGTGCCGCGATAGGTTTCGACGGTTTCGGACTCGCCGCCGTGGCCCTGAACGCGGGTGACGGTGATGCCGTGGATTTCTGCCCGATACAGTGCCGCAAGCACCTCGTTCAGTTTTTCGGGGCGGATAATCGCTTTAATCAATTTCATGACAGTGTCTCGGTTGCGTGGCGGGTTCAGGCGCCGGCGGCGTGCGCCGGCTTGACATGGACGCCGATGGAAGCGCCGTCCCCATTCATTTCTTCGTCGAGCAGCAGCACGGTGCCTTCTCCGTTGGCGTAGGCTTCTTCCCCGTGGAAGGCGAGGTCGAGACCGATGCCTTCTTCTTTCTCCGTAGCGCGAATGGGGACCACGAGCCCGATCACCTTCAGAATGACAAAGGTGAGGACGCCGCTGTAGAGGAGCACGGCCACGATCGAACCGAGCTGGATGATAAACTGGGTCGGGTTGCCGAACAGCAGGCCGTTGGCAACGCCGTTGATGGATTCCTGGGCGAATACGCCGGTGAGGAGCGCGCCGGTGAGGCCGCCCACGCCGTGCGCCGCGAAGACGTCGAGCGAGTCGTCGAGCCGGGTCCGCGAGCGCCACAGGATGAGGTAGTAGCTGGGCAGGGCCGCAATGGCGCCCAGCAGGAGCGAAAACATCGGAGAGATGAAGCCGGCCGCCGGCGTGATCGCGACGAGTCCGACGACGATGGCGGTGGCGAGCCCTACCGCCGTGAATTTCCCGCTGCGGGCAAAGTCGAGCATCGCCCAGACGACCGCGGTGGCCGCAGGGGCGAGCATGGTGTTCACGAACGCGAGCGCGGCGATCTCATTTGAGGCCAGGGCGCTCCCGCCGTTGAAGCCGAACCAGCCGAACCAGAGCAGGCCGGTGCCGAGCAGCACAAAAGGCACATTGTGCGGCAGGAGGGCCTGGCGTCCGTAATCTTTTCTGGGCCCCAGCAACGAGGCCGCTACCACCGCCGCGATGCCGGCGTTTACGTGTACCACCGCTCCGCCGGCAAAGTCCAGCGCGCCCATCGATCCGATCCAGCCGCCGCCCCACACCCAGTGGCAAACCGGGGCATAAACCAGCAGCAACCAGGCGCTGATGAACAGCACATAGGCGCTGAACCGCATGCGGCCGATGACGGCCCCCGAGATCAGCGCGCCCGTGATGATGGCGAACGTGCCCTGAAACGCCATGAACAGGATGTGCGGGATGCTTCCCTTGGCCTCCAGGCCGACGCCGTTCAGAAACGCCATCGAGAGGTCGCCTATCCAGGCATTCCCCGTGCCGAACGCCAGCGAATACGCAAAAAGAGCCCACAACACGCCGGCGACGCCGAGCGAAATGAAGCTCATCATCATCGTATTCAGCATGTTCTTCGAGCGAACGAGTCCGCCGTAGAAGAAGGCCAGGGCGGGGGTCATCAGGAGCACCAGCGCGGTCGAGATCAGGATCCAGGCCGTGTCGGCTCCCGAGATGGAAGCTTCCGCCGCTTCCTGGGCGAAGGCGGGTTGCGCCAACGCTAGAAGCGGTAACAAGAGCAGGGTGTAACGGAGCATGGTTGTTAAAAATTTAGGTGCATGGTCTGTGCGCACTAAAATTAATAACACCTGCTGTATTAAATCCAAAATATCTATGGAAGCGCTTCTGGCAACCTATCCCCTGCATTAACAAGGAGATACGAGAAATGGGCTTCCGGAAAAAAACAGGCAGGAAGCGCTACGAGATTGTGAAATGCGCGCTAAGTGGCGATGATCTGTAAATAAATAAGGCATTTGTGGGATGGAATCTGCGAATGCCCACAAAACCCTAGAGGCTCCAGATCTGCTCGGCGCGCGCGGCGGGATGCATGTACAGATCGTGCCCGATGCGGCGTTCGAGCACTTTGCGGGCCTGACGAAAGCAGGTGTAGGCCGTTCGCATCACGGAGCGCTGCAATTCGCCCATGGTCTCTTCCCAGCCTTCGCTCAGGTAGGCGTGCTGGATGCGCCGGATGCGCCGGCGGGCGATTCGCAGCGCCTTCAGGTAGGGCTTGAACGTCGACTCCTCGGCTTCCCAGTATCGCATCAGCCAGTTGTCGAACCGTTCGAGCGTGGTCGTCGGAAGAATCACCTCGCGTTCATACGGCCCGACGATCGACCGCGTCTCCACGTCGTCCTCTTCAAAAAAGGCGGTGTTGAGATTCTGGATCGTCAGGATCTGCAGCCGGGAGAGAAACCGACTCGCGGATGCCACGCTGGGCCGGGCGAGCATCCCGATTTCGTTGAGAAAAAGCCCGTCGACCAGGGTCTGCGGAAAAAGCGCGGGCCGGCGGAGGTACGCGCAGCAGCGGTTGATGGTCAGGATTTCTTCCTGGAGGGCGCGATAGATCGGGAGGCGGCGGTTGAAGCCGTGGCCGTAGATCGCGCGCTCGTAGTCGGGATGGATCCGGAACGAACCCTGGATCGATTTCGCCATCCAGAGCTGCTGCTCGATCGGCGGCAGGTCGGCGAGTTCGCCCACGCACGCCGCGACGGCGCGATGGAAGGTGGCGTCGTACGCCAGGCCATACACCGGCATGCGTCGACGCGGCGGCGTCGCCGGCCGCAGCACGATGCCCGGCTCGCCCAGCGGAGCCGACTCTTCATAAAACGAGAGCACGGACGGATGAAACGTCTCGACTTTCAGGCGCGGCGCGCCCAGCGCCAGCCGAAGCGTATAGGGTTGACCGGTGAAAAAACGGACGTTGACGACACGTTCGAGGTGGCGTTGCGCCGGGAATACGCAGGCGGCTTCGATATCGGACTGCTCGAGCCGGTCGAGTTGATGCCAGATCGGCGCGTCGTGGAGCGCGCGCACGTGCGGGTCGGGGTGGCGGTCGCCAAATTCAATATGCACCAGTTGCGACCGCACGAGCGTCCGCAGCGTGTGTTTTACCGCGTCAAGATCTGTTTGCTGGCGATCGGCGAGTGACACCAGGGGGATGCCCTCGAACCGATTTTCCCGCAGATAAAAACGCGTAATTTGTTCAAGAAGGGCTATGCTTAGCGCCTCGTGCATGCAACTACCTCTCTGGTCGGAGAAGGGGCGGGTCCCTGAAACGGCTCCAAGAGGTATCGGACGGGCGGCAAGCTGCTTAACCTGGCGGGGTGCTGGATTAGCGGGATCGAAATCAATAGCTTTCGGTACATCAACGCCTACCCGCGGCGCACGCTTATCTGTATCGCTCCCCCCCGTATGCATACCCTCCGCACCACCGCACGTATTGTCTTGTTTTTTCTGCTCTTCGGAGGCGGGACGCCCGCGGCATATGCCCAGGTGAGCGTCAAACTCTCGCTGGGAAGCGAGGGGGCTCCGTTTGATTATTTCGGCGAATCGGTCGCGATCGATGCGGGGTACGCCATCGTGGGGAGCTGGCTGGACGACAACAGCCAGGGGAAAGACGCCGGCGCGGCCTATATCTATCGCCAGAACGGCCCCCGCTGGGACCTCGACGCCCAGCTGCTGGCCAGCGACGGCGAGGCCGGAGATCAATTCGGCGTGTCGGTCGCGATCGACGGTGATGTGGCGGTGGTGGGCGCACGACGGGACGACAACGAAAACGGCCCCTTCGCCGGCGCGGCCTATGTGTACCTGCGCGGAGCCAATGGCTGGGAGGAGGAAGCGCGGCTCGTGGCGCCGGAGGGCGCCTTCGATGATCGGTTCGGCTCGGCCGTCGACGTGTCCGGCGATCGCGTGGTGGTCGGGGCGCCCGGGTTCGATCAGCAGCGCGGCGCCGCCTACGTATTCCGGCGCGGCAGCGGCGGGTGGGCCTTCGAGGGCCGGCTCGAGGCTGTCGACGGCCAGGAAGGGGATGCGTTTGGCGAGGCCGTGGCGATCGATGGCGACTACGTGGTCGTCGGGGCCGACGCGCACGACACAGACGGTCTCGTCGATGCCGGCGCGGCCTACATCTTCAGCTACACCGGTTCGCTCTGGGCGTATCAGGCGACCCTCGCGGCGACGACGCCCGGCAGTGACGACGGTTTTGGCGGATCGGTATCCATCAGCGGCTCCAGCGCCCTCGTCGGCAGCCCGCGCGAGGCGGTGCAGGAGCGCGACGAGGCCGGCGCCGCCTACCTGTTCGTCCGCACCGGCACCGCGTGGTCCCTGCAATCCCGCCTGCTGCCGTTCACGAGCGTGGAGGGCGACGAGTTCGGGTATGCCGTCCACGTGGAGGGGGGCTACGCCGCCGTCGGCTCCCGCTGGCACCGCAACAACAACGGCGACAAGGCCGGCGCGGTCTTTCTGTTCGAACGCTTTGGCTCGGCGTGGTCGCTCGAGACCCAGTTGATCGCGGCGGACGGGGACGTGGGCGATCAATTTGGCAACGCGGTCGGGTTCAGCAACGAGCAGGTGATCGTGGGCGCGCGCTGGGACGACCACGACGGAGGCCAGGATGCCGGCTCGGCCTATATCTTTCCGGTGGGCGGAAGCGGCCTGCCGGCCCTGCTCACCAGCACCGCCGGCCTGACGTTCGGCGCGGTCGCCGTGGGTCAGTCCGTCGATGGCGGATTTACCGTCTCCAACATCGGCACTGCGGACCTCAACATCACCTCGATCGCCATCGAAGGGGCCGATGCCTCTTCATTTCAGCTGGTTTCCGGCGGCGACGGAGCCCTGCTCGCGCCCCTCGCGAGCGTCAACGCGACGGTTCGTTTTTCACCCCTGAGCCCGGGGGCCAAAACAGCGCGCGTCGTCCTGACGAGCAACGCGGTCGATGGACCGCATGAGGTCCGGTTGACGGGGCAGGGGAGCGATGGGCTGCAACCCGGCATGGCAAAGGTGCTGGCGTCGCGGGGCGAGGTCGAGCCGCGGTTCGGCAGCACGGTGGCCGTGAGCGGAGACTATGCGATCGTCGGCGCGGAGGGGATGAGCGATACGGATCCCGGCTCGGCCTACATCTACCGGCGCTCCGGTGAAACGTGGGTCCAGCAAACGCGCCTTCTGGCGAATGAGGCGGCCGGCGGCGACCGCTTCGGAAGCGCCGTGGCGATCGATGGCGACCGCGCGGTCGTCGGGGCGTGGAATGCGGACGATGCCCGCGGTGCGGCGTACGTTTTCGTGCGCAGCGGCTCGGTGTGGGTGCAACAGGCGCGTATACAGGCTTCCGATGGACTGCCAGGCGATCGTTTTGGACGCGCGGTGTCGATCGACGGCGATTTCATGGCCATTGGCGCGCTGGAAGACGACAACGAACGCGGGCTGGGCGCCGGCAGCGTCTATGTTTATGCCCGGTCGGGCGCCACGTGGGACGAGCAGACGCGACTTTCGGGATCGGATGGCCGGCAGGGCGACCGCTTCGGCAGCGCCGTCGCGGTGCGGGGGCAGAAGCTGATCGTGGGCGCGGCCAACGGCGGTTTTTTTGGGGAAGGCAAGGCGTACGTCTTCGGTTACGACGGCAGCGCCTGGGATGGCGAAGGCGAGCTATCGGCTTCGGATGGCGGGCTGAGCGATGGATTCGGGACGACGCTGGCGATCGAGGGCGACCTCGCGGTGGTCGGCGCACCCATCCACGACGGCGACAATACGATCGACGAAGGCTCGGCCTATGTGTTCGAGCGCGTCGGGGCGGACTGGGTCGAGCGCGCTAAACTCGAGGCATCGGACGGGTCGAGCGGCGCCGAGTTTGGCGCGGCCGTCGCCATCCAGGGGGAGGAGATCGTCGTGGGCGCCGCCGGCGTGGACAACCAGCGCGGCGCTGCCTATGTGTTTTCCAAAGTGGGCGAGGACTGGCTCTTCGACGTCAAGATATCCGCCCTGGACGCCGCGAATGGCGACGGCTTCGGCCGGGCGCTCGGGTTTAGCGGCAACGACCTGATCGTCGGCGCGCCGGACGACGACAACCTCAACGGGTCCGACGCCGGCGCGGTCTACTTCTACAACCGGTTTGGGCTCACGTGGGGGCAGCAGGCGGTCGTCATCGCGTCGAGCCGCGTGGTGCAGCCCTATTTCGGGGCCGCCGTCGCGCTGGGCGATCAGGTGGCGATCATCGGGGCCAGCGGCGACGCGGAGTCGCCCGGCGCCGCCTACGTTTATGTGCAGGACGGCGCCAGCTGGCGCCAGGCCGCGGAACTGGTGGCGTCGGACGGCCGTGCGGGCGACGGATTCGGCCATGCGGTCGCGATTGAGGGCTCGTACATCCTCGTGGGCGCGCCCGGCAACGACAACGAAAACGGCGACGACGCCGGCGCGGTCTACATCTTCCAGCAAGGGAGCGATTCCTGGAGCGAACAGGCCCGGATCGTCGCGTCGGACGGCGCGGCCGGCGACGCCTTCGGCTGGGCCCTCGTCATGCAGGGCGATGAGGCGTTTATCGGGGCCCCGGCGGATGACAACGCGAACGGCGATGACGCCGGCGCGGTGTATGCCGTCCGCCGCAACGGGGCGATGTGGCCCGAAACGCAGACGCTGCTCGCCGGCGACGGCGGCGCAGGCGACCGCTTCGGCGAGAGCCTCGCGATCGACGGGGTCGATCTGCTGGTGGGCGCTCCCAACGAAGGGCCGTTCGCGACGGGGGCCGGCTACATTTTTAGATGGGATGGCCTGGAGTGGAACCCGGAAGCCAAGCTGTTTGCCTCGGTGGGCGCCGTTGACGACGGGTTGGGCGCCGCGGCGGCGCTGGACGGCGACTATGCGATCCTCGGCGCGCCCGCGGGCGGCGATGACGACGCCGGCGCGGCCTATGTCTTCCGCCGCAGCGGCGGCCTGTGGGGCGGGCAGGAGCAGGCCGTGCTCACGGCGTCCGACGGGGCGCCCGGCTACCGCTTCGGCAGCGGTGTCTCCATCAGCGGAACGTACGTCCTGATCGGCGCGGACGGCGCCGAGGAGGGCCGCGGCGCCGCGTACGTGCTGCAGCGCAACGGGAGCAGCTGGCTCGAAAAAGCGCGCCTCGCGCCGACCGACGACGGGGGCGAGGACGGCTTCGGCCGGGTCGTCGCGTTGCGCGGGGAGGATGCCCTCATCGGCGCGAAGAACGACAGCAACGGCAACGGCGCCACGGCCGGCTCGGCGTATCTGATCGCACTCACCGGCCAGGTGACCATCACGGCCGTTGAGCCGGAACCGGAAACCGCGCCCGTCCGCTTTACGCTCGATCAGAATTATCCCAACCCGTTCCGTGGAGCCACGACGATCCCGTTTGCCCTGCCCGAGGCGGGGCCGGTCTCGTTGCGCGTGTTCGATCTCCTCGGGCGCGAGGTGGAGACCCTGTTCGACGGGGTGGAGCACGCCGGTGTCCACGCGGTCGTTTTCGACGCGTCGCGGCTTGCCGCCGGCGTGTATTTCTACCGCATGCAGGCCGGCGACGCCACGGCCGTTCGACGTTTAATCGTGGTGCACTAGGCCGTATTCTTGAACAGGCCCCATCCAGCGTGTATACTGTAGGCGAACGGTACCCGACCACCTAGCCTGCACCACTTATGTCGACTCGACGCGCCTTCTTCGGGCATATCGGCCGCCCCGCCGCGGCGGCCCTGACCGCCGCCGTACTCAACCCCGAGGCGCTTCCCCGCCTTTTCGATACCCTCTCTACGTATCCGGGCACGCCGGAAGAGGTGGCGATGGACGAGGCGTTCTGGCGGACCGTGCAGCAGGCGTTCACCGTGGATCGGAGCCTGATCAACCTGAACAACGGCGGGGTAAGCCCCGCGCCGGCCGACGTCCAGGCGGCGATGAAACGGTACCTCGACTACTCGAACATCGCCCCGGTCTATACGATGTGGGAGATCCTGGAGCCGCAGCGCGAGGGCGTTCGGCAGCGAGTGGCCCGTGATTTCGGGTGCGATACGGAAGAGATCGCGCTCACCCGGAATGCCTCGGAAAGCCTCCAGATCTGCCAGCTGGGTATGGATCTGAAGGCCGGCGATGAAGTGCTCACCACGACGCACGACTACGGCCGGATGATCACTACCTTCAAGCAGCGGGAGCGGCGGGAAGGCATCCGCCTCGTGCAGTTCCCCCTGCCGATCCCCGCCGAGGACGACGACGAGGTGGTGCGCCTGTTCGAATCGCACATCACCCCGCGGACGCGGATGATCCTGATGTGCCATATCGTGAACATCACGGGGCAGATCCTGCCGGTCAAAAAGGTGGTCCAGATGGCCCGCGAACGGGGCATCCCCGTGATTGTCGACGGCGCCCACGCGTACGCGCATTTCGATTTCAAGCATGAGGATCTGGATTGCGACTACTACGGATCCAGCCTGCATAAATGGCTGCTGGCGCCCCATGGCACCGGGCTGCTGTATGTGCGCAAGGAAAAGATCAAGGACCTCTGGCCGCTCATGGCCTCTCCCGAATCGATGGACGACAACATCCGCAAGTTCGAGGAGATCGGCACCCACCCCGCCGCGAACTACCTCGCCATCGCCGACGCGCTCACGTTCCATCAGGGCATCGGCGCGGAGCGGAAGCAGGAACGGTTGCGTTACCTGACCCGATACTGGGCGGAGCGCCTGCTCCAGCACGATCGGGTCCGCCTGAACACCAGCCTCAACCCCGGTATGTCGTGCGCGATCGGCAACGTCCAGGTGGTCGGGGTCGATACTGCGGCGCTCAAAAACTACCTGTGGAAGGAGCACCGCATCATCGTGGTGCCGATCATCCATCCCGAGTTTGAAGGTCTGCGCGTGACCCCCAACGTTTACACGACGCTCGAGGAACTCGACCGCTTCGTCGATGCGATGGAGCACGTGATCAAACACGGTCTTCCTGCGGCCTGATCGCGGGTTGCTCCTGTCCCGTTGAGACGCCCCTTCGACGCACGCGGAAGACCGCCGCGCGCGCCGTCCGTTGATTCATTCATTGTGTCTTGCCCCCAGGATTCATCCATGCCCCGCCCCACTTCCTGGTATGTCGCTGCCGCATTCGCCCTCGCCGGCTGCGTCCCTCCCGCCGAGCCGCCAGCCGAAACCGCCGGCCGGCGCGTCATCGCCACCGAACAGGCCCCGCCGGCCATAGGACCTTATTCGCAGGCCATTCAGGTCGGCAACCAGCTGTTTCTCGCGGGCCAGATCGGTCTCGACCCGCAAACCCGCGCCCTGGTGGAGGGCGGGGTCGGGCCCCAGACCCATCGCGTGATGCAAAACCAGCGCGCCGTACTCGAGGCCGCCGGCTTCTCGCTAGCCGACGTGGTCCAGGTCCAGATTTTTTTAGCGGATCTCGCGGAGTACGGCGCCGTAAATGAGATCTACGGTTCCTATTTCCCGAGCGCCCCGCCGGCTCGAGCGACGGTCCAGGTTGCCCGCCTTCCCCTGGATGCGCGCGTCGAAATCATGATGACCGCGGCGAAATAGGACGCGTCGCGTCTTCCTTCCGGTTTATCCGAGTGTGATCCACGGTCATGCGATCTGCATTGTCCCTTCTATTGGTTTGCCTGGTCGGTGCGGGGTGTCAGGCTCCGGCGCCGGGCGTGTGGCGGCTGGATGCGGCGCAGGGGTTCCGGGAATACGTGCTGGGGGACTCGCTGTACAGCAGCGTGATCGGCGAGGCGCGGCGCACGACGATGGAATACGATGTGCTCGAATTCGAGGTCTTCGGCAGCCGGTTCGCCGATCAGCTGTCGATGCCGTTTCACGGCGACCGCGAGATCTTCGGGGCCCCGGTGGTCCGTGCCGACGCCGGCGTGATCGATGGGCAGCTGTATGCCCTGCTGCTGCATCTGGATGCCGGCACCGTCCGGCAGCGCGCCGTGCTCGATTCGCTAACCGCGGCGTACGGGCCGCCGACGCATGTCAACGAGCAGACCATCCCGGGGGAGGACATGTTCGTGCAGGTCGATTTTCGGGAATGGGTCGGGGAACGCGTGACGCTGGCGTATGGGATGGGGGACGGCTATGCCGAAGTGCTGGTGTACGACCAGGCGCTTCGGGCCCGCCGGCTCGCGATTCAGCGCGCCATCGCCCGGGCGCACGAAACGATGTCCGCCGCTCTCGCCGCGCTGGAGGAGGTGGGGACCGTCCAGTTGCAGATCACCGAACCCTTCGCGTCCTGGCGCTACCTGTATCGCCGGGAGACCGAGCCGGCGCGCGACGGGGTGTCCGGAAGCATCGATTACAGCCTGGTGCAGCCGTTTTTTGAGGTACGCGGTCGGAGCCTGTACGGTCTGGATATGGCCCGCGTGACCCTGCATTTTCTGCCGCGCGTGGACAGCCTGCGTGCGATGGAGGTGCGATTCGACAACACCCAGGGCCAGACGATCGGCTTCGTCGAAATGCTCAACACGCTCGAACGGAAGCTCGGCCGCGCCGCGTATGCCGACACGCTCCATACCCCAAAGGGGCCCTTCCGCCGCGCCATCTGGTACAGTCCGGACGTGTACGTGACGCTGGAAGAACATCGTTTCCGGCCTGGCCCCGCCTCGCAGGCCGACGTCGTCGTGCGGTTCGACATGCGGCGCGACGAGGTGGAGCTCGATCCGGACTGGCTGCCCCGCATCGCGCCTCACCTGGCAGAACCGCCGGCCGTCGACAGCCTTGCGCCGTCGCTGGACCTGGAGTTGTAGGCGCTTCTCCGTCAGGGGTAAAGTGATGGCGAATGTGTGTCGATGTTGAGGAGATCTGTCGGCTTCTCCGCGATGGACAGGGGTTGAGCAGACTGTTCCAGCAAGAGCCGGCGTGAGTCGGGGCGGGTGACGGTGTTAAAGCCCTGCTTCGTTCGCGCCAAAGCGCTCGTCGGAGATCGCCAAACCTACCGCGGCTTTCTGGCCAAAGCGTACACCGCGCCGGCCGGGCGCATGCGTACCTTGAGCATCTCGTTCATTTAGAGTACCTGATTCGTATACAAGCACTTCCATGCAGCAACATACATTTGTCGATTCGATCAAGGACGGGCTCACGAGCCTGGAAGGTCTGGATCGGGACTATCTGGAGTCTTCGCGTCGTCGTCTTTTTCTGATGCCGGAACAACAGCGCCAGCGGATGGCGGCTGAGTACCGCAGCAAGGCCGCGTTGTACTTCGAACTGTACCGGACCGCCAGCACGCTCGAAGAGCCTGTTTTGCGATAAATGGTGCAGAGGCGTAGCGGTATCGAACATGTTTGGTTCGATGCCGCTACGCCTCGCCATTTTTACCGGAAGCGACCTGTCCCAACTGCGGTCATTCGTACCGCAGCGATTCCACGGGATCGACGTTGGCGGCCTTGCGGGCGGGGAAATACCCTGAAAGGAGTCCGATAAACGTCAGTACGGCCACGGTGATCAGGGCGACGGGGGTGGAGAGGACCGGATTGGCCAGGAATTCCATCGCGCCTTCCTTGTTCGGGATGCTTTGCATCGCTTTGACGATCCCGTACGAGACGAGGAGTCCGATCGCGCCGCCGGTGAGTGCGATGAGCAGCGCCTCGAAGATCACCTGGACCTGGATGTGGTATTTGCGGGCCCCGAGCGCCAGCTTGACCCCAAACTCGCGCGTGCGCTCCTTGACCGTCACGTACATGATGTTGGCCACGCCCACGCCGGCCAGCAGGAGCGTGAGTCCGCCCACGAGGCCGAGAAAGACTGTGATGCCGAAAAACACCTTCGCGCCTTCTTTTTCGTTCTCGATGAAGTCCCAGACCCCCAGCGCCCGCTCATCCGACGGGTCGAATTTGTATTTCCTGCCCAGGACGGCGTAGACCTGCTCTTTCACCGCCGGCGCCACCAGGACGTTGCGGGGGCGCAGCACGATGTGGTCCACATACCGGTGGCCGTAAATCGTTTCGAAGGTGGAGGAGGGGATGATGGCGCGGTTCGCGTCCGGACCGTTGTTCATCGACGTTTGCAGTTTCGTCTGCATGATGCCGATCACGGTGAAGGGCAACCCGTCGATCATGACCGACTCGCCGATCGGCGGGGTGTCGCCGAAAAGCCGGCCGGCCAGTTCGTCGCCCAGAAACACGACGCGTCGTTTCTGCTCCTCGTCCCGGATGTTGAGAAAGCGCCCGCCTTCGGCCGGATACATCCGCCGCATGTCCTCGAACTCAGGCATCACCCCTTCCATGTAGGTCGTCGTCTTGTTCTGCCCAACCTGCAGCGCGACGCCCCAGCGTCCGTACGAGATGCTGCCCATGTCGACATCCTGGATCGTCTGTCTCAGCAGCGCGAGATCCTCCCGGATGAGCCGGATGCGCCGGCCCTTGTCGAGTCCTTCGTACGTCTTGCTCGTCTCTCCGCCATAAATCTGGAAGATGCGATCGCCGGCGTTGAGCAGGCCGTTCTGCATAGTCTTCCCCAGCCCCTCGCCGAACGCCAGCAGCAGCACCACCGACAGCGTGCCCCACGTGATCGCGAACATGGTCAGGAACGCGCGCGTCTTCTGCGTCCGCAGATCATTCCAGAATTCCTGAAGGAGGATTTTCCACATGGGGATAGGGGTTTAACGTTCGAGGTTCAAGGTTTAAGGCACCGCGACGGTTAAAGCAAAGGTACGTTGAGCCTGGGGCCTCGAACGTTGAACGGCGCAAGCCCTCACATCCTCAGGCACTCGACGGGGTCGAGGCGGGAGGCTTTGCGGGCGGGGAAGAAGCCGGCGAGGAAGGCGATGACGGCGAGCAGGCCCATTGTGGTGATCGCTACCATCGGCGACACCTGGGGGGTGCCGACGGCGTCCTGGATGGGCAGCATGCCGAGCAGTTGCACCAGGCCGACCGCGATCCCGAAGCCGAACAGGGCGCCGATGCCGACGATCAGAAAGGTCTCACCGAAAAACTGAAGCAGGATGTCGCGCCGGCGGGCGCCCACCGAGCGCTTCACGCCGATCTCGCGGGTGCGCTCGCGGACGACCACGTACATGATGTTCGCGACGCCGATGCCGCCCACCGTCAGCGTAAAGCTGCCGATGACGCCCATGAACAGGTTGAAGCCCAGGAAGAAGTATTTAAAAAATTTGTCGGCCTCGTTCGTGTCCCAGATGCCGAGCGCATCCTCGTCGGTCGGATCGAAGCGATTTTTTCGGCCGAGCACTTCGTACACCCGGGTCTGGACCGCCTCGCTCAGCGTCGGGTCCGTCGGCTGGTAGATGATGTTGTTCACATACCGGTCGCCGAAGAGCGACTTGTGCGTGCTGGCCGGGATGAAGATGCGATCCGAGTCGCGCGAGTTGTAGGACGAGTTCTGCGTTTTCGGCTCCATCACGCCGATGACGGTAAACGGCGTTTCGCCGACGAGCACCTGCCGGCCCACGGCGTCGGCGTCGGCGAAGAGCAGCCGTTTGATCTCGTTGCCGAGCACGACGACGCGCCGGCGGTGCTTCATGTCCAGGTCGTTGATGAACCGGCCTCCGGGTTCGGCGATGACGTTCCGCATGTCGCCGTACACCGGGTAGATGCCCGTTATGGCCGGCATGGTCGAGGACAACCCGACGCGCACCGGCGTCCGCCGGTTCATGTATTCGGGGCTGATGCTGCGGATGTCCGCAATCTCGCGTGTCAGGATCCGCGTATCGTCCTCGCGCAGCGGGATGTAGCGTCCGTCGGGGAAGCCCTCGAAGGGTTTGGTCGTCCGCCCGCCGAACATCACGACGATGCCGTCCCCCATCCCGTGCATGTTCTTCCGCGTCTGTTTTTCAAGCCCGACGCCGAACGCGAGGAGGACGATGACGGCCACCGTGCCCCAGGTGATTCCGAGGATCGTCAGGGTAGTCCGCAGGCGCTGGGCCCACAGATCGTGGAAAAACTGGGATAATGTGGCGATAAATCGCATGCTGGGAGCGGTCCTGGGTTGAATCGGCAGTCAGGCGCAGGGACACGTTGGGTCGCTGGGGACACGATAGGTCGTGTTCCTACTCGATGACCTTGGGCGGTTTTTCGCGGATTTTCTGGCCTTCCTCGACACCGGAAAGGACCTCGATCTGGATCGCGTCGCTCAGGCCGGTCTGGATGATGCGCTCCTCCAACGAGTTGTCGGCCAGCAGGATGTTCACGCGGGCCGTGTCGCCGCTGAATTCGATGACGCGTTCGGGGATGAGCAGGACATTCTCGCGCTGCTCGATGATGATCTCGGCGTTGGCGGAATAGCCGGCGCGGAGCACCACGTTGACCGGGTTGCCTTCGGGAGATTTGAGGGCCTGCTCGGTCGCCGAGGCGATTTCGAGTTCGACGGGGAAGACCGTGGAGTTGTCTTCTTTCTCCGCCTTGAGCCAGATCCGGGCCAGGAGCCCCTTCACCTCGGCATTCGGCAGGGCGCCGACCTTGATGAGGGCGTTCATGCCTTCCTTGAGCCGGCCCACGTCGATTTCGTCGACGGTACCCCGGAAGATCAGGTCGTTCATGTCGGCCATCGTCATCAGCACCGTGCCTTCCTGGTAGCTGGTGAGCGGCACGACGTTGTCGCCGATCTCGACCATCTTATCCAGAATAAAGCCGCTGACGGGGGCGCGGACCACCGTTTCGAAGCTGCCGCTTTCGGTCGCCACGCGGCCTTCGCGCAGCAACTCGAGCTGCTCCCTCGCCATCTGCACCTGCAATTTGGCCTCTTCGTAGCCGCGACGGGTGCGCTCGAAATCCTGGTCGGCGACGAGTTGCTTTTCGTGGAGCTGCTGCTGCCGTTCGTATTCCGCCTTGAGGTTGTCTACCTCGATCTGGCGGAGCTGGATCATCCGCTCGGCATCGACCAGTTCGCGGGGCGTGGGGGTCGGCTTGATCTCGAGGAGCGGATCGCCGGCCTTGACGAAGTCGCCCACGTCGGCGAACTGCCGGCGGGCGACGCCTGAAAATTGCGATTTGACGCTCACCTCAACCCGGGGCTCGATCGTCCCCACCGCCAGCGCCTTGTCGACGATGTTGCCCCGCTCGACCACGACATGGGGGATGACTTCTTCGGTATCCTTCTCGTTGTATTCCTTGAAGGCGAACGTGCCCCCGGCGATGACGATGACGACGCCGAGAAGCAGAATGAGGCGCTTGGCTCCTTTCATGTGGCTGTGCAAACGGTGAAGGTGAGGCGGGCTTTCCCTGTGCGACCTGACCGGGCGGATCCCTGGAAACAGTTCGCTCTACGGACGAGCCCCCGCCGATGTTACGGGCGGTTTTTTCACGCGGGCACGCCGTGCGCTCAGGTGCGACTGTGGATGCGCGCGTCGATGGCGAGGTGGTGGAGGGTGTGCGCATTCATCAGACGCGGCCATTCGGACGGCCGCAGCGGGCCGAGGTAGGGATGATCGAAGCGCGCCGGCGAAGCGGCCGCCGCCGGCAGCACCGGTTCGACGGCCCGCACCTGGTCGTGCGCTTTTTCCAGACGCTCGATGACGGCCTCGCGGACGAGGGCGTCCGGCGGCACCACGCCGGCCGGCGCGGCCAGCCCCGAGGGCAGGGTGCCGGATAACAGCATGGCGATGCCGTCCGGCTTGACGGCGGATTCGGACGACGCGATCGCCCCCTGGATCAGACGCGGAATGAGCCGCGCGATCCCGAAATTGGAGGTCGCCAGGTGGTACAGATGCGCGGCTCTCGACCAGGCGGAGACGCCCTCGGCCGTCGCGAACAACACATCATCCGGGGCGTCCGCGAGCGCGCGGAGGTGATCGTGCAGGGCCATCAGGCGGTTCCACTCCTGCGCGGCATCGATGGCCTCTACGGGCGAAAGGGGGGTTATTCGCATTTTTTTTCGGGTCTGTGCAACCTGTGCGTTGTACGCCTGTACAAGCGTTGACAAAGTGTCAATGAGTGTACGGCACACCGAAATCAATGTCCACGGCAGAACGACGTCAGGAAGAAAAAGAGCGCCGGCGGAGCGAGATCATCGACGCCGCCGAACGCGTGTTCGCGCAGAAAGGCTTCGACAAGGCCACCATGGCCGATGTCGCGGACGAGGCGCGTCTCAGCCGGGGGTTGATCTACTTTTATTTCAAAGATAAGGACGACCTGTATCTGGCCCTGACGGTTCGGGCGTTTGAAATGCTCCGGCATGCCTTCGAGGTCGCCGCGGCCGCTCCATCGGATGGTCTTGGCAAGATAAGCGCCATCGGACGGGCGTATGTAGCCTTTCACAGGGAGCAGCCCCAGTATTTTCAGGCCATGGCCGACATCGAATCCCGCGAGGTGAACATGGAACAGGTCGCGGAGACCGAAAACGCCGCGGCCTGCATGCGCGAGGGGGAGTGCATCCTCCAGTTCATGGCGACGATCATCTCGGAGGGCATTGCCGACGGCTCGATCCGGGCCGACATCGGCGATCCGATGCTCACCGCGATCACCCTCTGGGGCTTTACGCACGGGCTGATCCAGATCGCCGCCCAGAAGGCGGAGCTGCTCCGGCAGATGCATGCCGTAGAATCCGAGCCCCTGATCGAACAGGGGTTCTCCATGATGATGCGTTCGCTGGCCTCGCCGCCGGTGGCGTAAAAAATTTTACCCTTTCCGTTGACAAACTGTCAAAAGCTGATGAAACGTCAATGCTCTTGCGCGGGAAACTGGCACTTCTGGCTGGTCGCGCTGATCGCTGTGCTGCTTCTGGGCTACATGACCCGCACCCAGGAAGCGAGGGCGCAACCGACGCCGCTCGACGGCTATGTCGAGGCCGGGCTGTCGAGTAACCTGGCGCTGCGTCAGCAGACGCTCGATCTGGAAAAAAGCCTGCGCGCGCTGGACGAGGCCCGGGGGATGTTCTGGCCCGAGATGCGGATCGAAGCCCGGTATTCGCGCGCCGGCGGCGGGCGGCAGATCGAGTTTCCGGTGGGGGATCTGATGAACCCGGTGTACCAGACGCTGAACGATATCCTCATGTCCCAGGGGCAGCCCGGGACGTTCCCCACGCTCGAGAACATCCAGATTCCGTTTTTGCGGGAACGCGAACAGGACACCCGGTTCCGGGTCGTCCAGCCGCTCTACCAGCCGGCGATCCGGCACAACTACCGGCTTCAGGGGCATCTCCTGAATGCGCAGGAGGCGGGGCTCGACGCGTTTCGCCGGCAGCTGGTGCGCGACATCAAGGTCGCCTACTACCAGTACCTGAAGGCGCGACGCGCGGTCGAGATTTATACCTCGGCCGGGGAGGTGGTGGATGAATATGTGCGTGTGAACGAGCGCCTCGTGGCGAACGAGAAGGCGACGGAAGAGGCCGTGATGCGCGCCCGGGTGGAGCGGTACGATGTCGAGCAGCAGCTGGCCGACGCGATGCGCCAGCGCGATCTGGCACGTTCCTATTTCAATTTTCTGATCAATCGCCCGCTGGGCGAGGCCATCGAATTGCCGGCGGACGAGGCGCTGCTCCCGGCCGAGGCCCTCGGCGGCTATCGCCTGGCCGGCGTGCGGCCGGCGGAAGCCGTGGCGATCGAGGCGCTCTCCCGCCGGCATGAAATCAGGCAGCTCGACGAGGCCGTGCTCGCTTCGAGCGCGTCGGTGGACATCCAGCGGACCCACCTCCTGCCGGGCGTCGCCCTGGCGCTCGACCTCGGCATCCAGGGTGAGCAGTACGGATTCACGAACGACCGGTCGTACTACATGGCGTCGGTCGTGCTCCAGTGGAAACTCTTCGACGGCTTCCAGGAACGCGCCCGCATCCAGCAGGCCCAGCTCGACACGCAGCGGTTGCGGATTCAGCGCGAGGAGCTGGACAGCCAGATCCGGCTTCAGGTGCAGGATGCGATGGACAACCTGGACGTCGCCCGCCGGTCGGTGGACACCGCCGAGGAGCGGCTGCGCGCGTCGCGCGAGGCGTATCGCCGGGTATCCCGCAAGTACGAGGAGGGGATGGAGAACCAGGTGACCATGCTGGATGCGCGCGACGTCTGGACGCGCGCCGAGCTCAATCGCACGATCACCCGCTACGATCTCCTGATCCGTCTGGCCGAGCTCGAGTATGCGACCGGCGGAGCCGCCGGCGCGCCGGCTGCCGAGACAGGCGTCGGCGAATGAGCCATCCCGGATTTCCCCGAAAGGACAGCCCAAACCTATAGATCCCATCATGAAAAACGACCTCAACGTACCTCGAACCCCGGCGACGCGTCGCGTGCTGATCGCCCTCGCCTTCACGCCGGCCCTGGTGTTGCTCGCCATCAGCCTGGTGGGCTGCAACCGCGACGCCGGCGCCGAGCAGACGGCGGCCCGCGTCGAGACGCTGGCCGTGCGGACCGCCCCCGTCGTCCGCGAGACGCGCCCCATGCCGATCTACACGAGCGGCCGGCTGGCGGCCAAAAGCGAGATGAAGCTGTCCTTCAAGATCGGCGGCATCGTCGACGGGATCGCGGTCGACGAAGGGGCGCGCGTCCGGAAAGGGGATCTGCTGGCGCGGCTGAACATGGCCGAGATCGATGCCCAGGTCTTGCAGGCCGAGCGGGGGCTGGAGAAGGCGCAGCGGGATCTGGAGCGCGTAGAGGCGCTCTATGCGGACTCCGTCGCCACGCTCGAGCAGGTTCAGGATGCCCGGACGGGCGCCGAGATCGCGGCGGCGAACCACCGGATCGCCGCCTTCAACCGGCAGCACGCCGTCATCGTGGCGCCGGCCACGGGGCGGATCCTCCGCCGGCTCGGGGAGCCGAACGAACTCGTCCAGGCCGGCCAGCCGCTGTTTCTCTTCGCCGCCGACGAGCGGGGATGGATCGTCCGCATGGGGCTGGCCGACCGGGACATCGTGAAGCTGAGCCTGGCGGATTCGGCCCACCTGGTGTTTGACGCCTATCCGGACGTCACCTTCGCCGGGTACGTCACCGAGATCGCCGACGCCGCCGATCCGCTGAGCGGCACCTTCGAGGTGGAAGTCGCCGTGGCCGACCCCGCGCGCAAGCTGAAATCGGGCTTTATCGGGCGCGCCACGCTGTATCCCTCGCTGACGGAGGCCTACGACTTTGTGCCGGTGGAAGCGCTGGTCGAGGGCGATGGCGACGAAGGGATCGTATTCGGCATCGACGGGGAGCAACGGGCCCGCAAGCTGGTCGTCCGCATCGGGCGGATGATGGATCGGGATGTCGCCGTGGCGGAGGGCCTGGAGGGGGTGGAGACCGTGATCACCGAGGGAGCCGGCTTCCTCGGCGACGGTGACGCCGTCCGCATCGTCGAATAACGCACCCCATTCCGCATCCAGCCTATCACCTGTTGCGCCATGAAACTTCCATCGCTTGCCATACAGAATTACCCGTTCACGATCGTCATGGTGCTGCTCCTGACGCTCCTCGGGATCGTGAGCTTCGCGACCATGCCGCGCGCCGAGGATCCGGCCATCCAGACCCCGGGCACCAGCGTCATCGTCGTGTTCCCGGGCGCGAGTCCGGCCGACCTCGAAAGCCTGATCGTCGATCCCATCGAGGATGCGATCAATGAACTCGAAGACATCCGCCGCGTGGCGTCGACGACGAAAGACGGCGTCGCGACGGTTGTCGTCGAGTTCTACACCAACATCGATCCGGACGACGCCTACGACAAGGTGACGCTGGCCGTTAACGGCGTCCGCGGCGAATTCCCCGCCGGCGTGCTTTCCGTCAAGACGACCCGCTTCTCGACGGCGGATGTCCTCATCCTGCAAACGGCGCTGGTCTCGGAGTTTGCCAGCTATCGGATCCTGCAGGAGAACGCCGAGAAGCTCGAAAAAGAGCTGGAGCGGGTGGGCGGCGTGAAGCGCGCCGAAGTGTGGGCCTACCCGGAAACCGAGGTGCGGGTCGGGCTGGATCTGGACAAGATGCGCGAGATCGGGCTGCCGCTCAACCGGGTCATCCAGTCGATCCAGGCGAATGCCCAGAACATCCCGGGCGGCAGCGTCGATCTGGGCCAACGCCGGTACAACATCCAGACGAGCGGCGACTATGGATCGATCGACGATATCCGCAACACGATCGTGCACAGCATGGGCGACCGGATCGTGTACCTGAAGGACATCGCGTCGGTCGAGCTGGGGTACGAGGACGCCACCTACCGCGCCCGATACAATGGGGAGCGCGCGGTGTTCGTGACGGTGGTCCAGCGCGAGGGCACCAATATTTTCGACGTGATGGATGGGCTGAAGGCGCGGATCGGCGCGTTTGAGCGGACGTTGCCGGAGGGCATCCGGGTCGAGACCGCGTTCGACCAGTCGATCAGCGTGCACGAGCGGGTGAACAGCTTTTTCGGCAACCTGATGCAGGGGGTGCTGCTGGTCGGCGTCGTCATCCTGCTGACGCTGGGCGGCCGCGCTTCCCTCATCGTCGTGCTCGCGATCCCGGTCTCCGTGATGATCGCGATCGGCTGGGTGGATCTGAGCGGGTTCGGCATCCAGCAGATGAGCATCGTCGGCCTCGTCGTGGCGCTCGGGTTGCTGGTCGACAACGCCATCGTCGTGGTGGAAAACATCACCCGGTTCAGAAAGATGGGGCTCTCCGGCATCGACGCGGCCATCAAGGGGACGACGGAGGTGGGCTGGCCGGTTGTCGCCGCGACCGTGACGACGGTGCTGTCCTTTCTGCCGATCGTGCTGATGGAGAGCGACAGCGGGCAGTACATCCGGAGCATGCCGGTGACGGTGATTTATGCGCTGGTGGCCTCGCTGCTCATCTCGCTGACCCTCACGCCGTTCCTGGCGAGTCGTTTCCTCCGGGCGGAAGACGCCGGCAAGCGCCCGCCCGTCTTGCAGCGCTGGATCGACCGGGTGGTCGAGGGCCCGTACAAACGGGTGCTGGATGTCGCGCTGCGCCGGCCCTATCTGGTGCTCATGCTGGCGTTCGCCACCTTCGGCGGCAGCATCGCGCTGTTTCCGCTCGTGGGGGTCTCGCTGTTCCCCAAAGCCGAAAAGCCCCAGTTCATCGTCAATATCGAGACGCCCGAGGGCTCGAATCTCGATTACACCGACGCGGTGACGCGCGACGTGGAACGCATCCTCGACGGGCGCGACGAGGTGGCGGGGTACGCCTCGAACATCGGGCGGGACAACCCCCGGTTTTATTACAACGTGATCCCCCGCGGCGAGAAGAGCAACATCGCCCAGTTGATGGTGGAGGCGACCAGCCTCGACGCGATGCCGGAGCTGATTCACGGGCTGAAGTCGGCGTTCACGGGCATCCCGGGGGCGGACATCGACATCCTCGAGCTGGAGAACGGCCCGCCCGTCGAGGCGCCCATCGCGATCAAGGTCATCGGCCCGGAGATCGACCGGCTGGAAGAACTCGCCGGCGAGGTCGCGGCGATGATGTATGCGACGAACGGGACGGATAACATCGCAAATCCCCTGAGCGCGCCGAAAACGGATCTGCACGTCCGCATCAACCGCGACAAGGCGGGGCTCCTGGGGGTGCCGCTGGTAGAGATCGACCGCACGGTCCGCGCCGGCCTGGCGGGGCTGCCGGTCGCCACGTTCCGCGACGCCGGCGGCGACGACCACGCCATCATCCTGCGGCTGCCGCTTGACGGACAGCCGTCGATGGCCGACTTCGACCGGATCCATGTCAGCTCGTTCACCGGCGCCAGCATCCCGCTTCGCCAGGTGGCGGACGTCGAGCTGGAGTCGGCGGCCACGCGGATCGACCATTACAACCTCGAAAGGAATGTGACGGTGACGTCGTTCGTGCAGGAGGGTTTTTCGGAGTTCGAGGTGACGGATCGGCTGATCGATCGGCTGGAGGCGTACGCGTGGCCGGCGGGGTACCGGTACTTCGTGGCCGGCAAGCTGGAGTCGCAGCAGGAGAGTTTTTCGGGTCTTACCTCCGCGCTGGTCATCGCGCTGCTGGGCATCCTGGGTGTGCTGGTGCTGCAGTTCCGTTCGTTCGGGCAGCCCCTGATCATCATCACCGCGGTCCCGCTGGCCATCATCGGGTCGGTGCCGGCGCTGCTCGTGACGGGCTTTACGTTCAGCTTCTCGGCCTTCATCGGGTTGACGAGCCTCGTGGGCATCGTCGTCAACAATTCGATCATCCTGGTGGATTTTGCGAACCAGCTGGTCCGGGAGGGGAAAACGGTCGAGCAGGCTGTCCGTGAGTCCGGCTCGACGCGGTTCAGTCCGATCGTGCTTACGACGCTGACGACGATCGGCGGCCTGCTGCCGCTGACGCTGACCAACTCGACGATGTGGAGCCCGATGGGCTGGGTCATCATCGGCGGCCTGATGGCCTCGACGGTGCTCACGCTGGTCGTCGTGCCGGTGCTGTACAAGCTGCTGACGCGGGGATAGGGGCGTCTGGGCCATCGCATGCTCGCCGTGGCCGTGAGAAGCGTAGGGGAGTTTGGGTGCATGGGGGCATTTTTACCGCAAAACCTCCCATACCCCCATACTCCCGTACCGGGAGATGCTCACGTTTGAAGAGCATGCGATGGCCCCGTAGGGGTGTGCGTTGTTTTGGATGCTTTCTTGAAACGCCGTATTCTCTAAGGATGTCGCGCTCATTTTTTGCTCAACATCAGACACGGCCTATGCCATCCAATCGAACCTCATGCCTGCTTGCCGGCAGCCTTTTGCTTCTTTTTGCCGCTTGCGAACCCGGTGGGAATGCTCCGCGCGATGCGGGGGCGGCTGAGATGCTGGCACCGGATACGCCGCCGGCTTCGGCGGCGCGCGTGCTGCTGGAAAACGAGCGTGCCGCAGCGGCGACCGATGCCCTGGTCAAGGGAATGCCCGACCTGGACCGTACGCAGGCGTACGCCATTCAGCTCGCGGCCCTCGACCAGCAGCTCGCCGCCGGCGATGCCCTCATCGGCTGGAAGATGGGCGGCTCGCGCGTCACCCCGGCCAACCCCACGCCCGATCCCTCGTTCGCCTACATGCTGGCATCCGACCGGTTCGAGCCGGGCTCGACGATCGATCCGGCCCGGTTTGTCGGGGGCGAAACGCAGGTCGAAGCCGAGATCGGTTTTATCATCGGGAGCGACATCCCGGGTCCGGAGGTCACGATGGAAACCCTCCGCGCCTCGGTGAAGGAAGTGACGGGCGCCATCGAACTGATCTCGGTGCGGATGCGCGCGATGAATGAGGCCGACGCCGCGCCGTCTACGAACCACATGATCGCGGACGCGCTCTCCAACGCCGGCGTGATCGTCGGCGATACGCGCGCGCCCGTCGATGTCCTGGATCTGGCCAAAGAGATGGCCCGCGCCGAGGTGAACGGCGAAATCATGTCCTCCGGCGCCGGCCGGCAGATCATGGGCACGACTCCCTGGGACGCCCTGCTCTGGCTGGCGAACGAACTGCCGAAACACGGCCACATGCTGCGTGCCGGCGAAGTGGTCATCACCGGCAGCATGATCGACAATCCGACCGTCGGCGCCGGCGACCGCGCCGAGGTCGTGTTCGAACACCTGGGCCGGATCGGGCTTTCGTTGACGCCGTGATGAAGGGTTCAAGGTGTCAGGTTCACGGTTCGAGGTGTGGGTGAGACATCCCGCGAACGGTGACCCCGGATCATCTAACCCGTCTCACCACATCGGGTGCACCCAGGACTTGATGTCTTCCTCGTAGATCTGCAGGATGCTTGCCATCGCATCGGGGCTCAGGGGAGGATGTTGCGAGGCGCTCAGGTTGGCGACGACCTGCTCCGGTCGGGAGGCGCCCGGGATGACGCAGCTCACTTCGGGGCGCATCAGGACCCAGCGCAGCGCCACGGTCGCGAGGTTCTCCGTGCCGGGAAACAGCCGTTTGAGCCGTTCGACGGCCTTGAGGCCGGCTTCGTACGGGATGCCGGCGAAGGTTTCGCCGCGGTCGAAGTGTTCGCCCTGCCGGTTATTCTGCCGGTGATCGCCCGGGGCGAAGGTCGTCGACGCCGAGAGGGTCCCGGTGAGGAGGCCGCTCGCGAGCGGCACGCGGACGATGATCCCGACGTTTTTTTCGGCCGCTCTGGCGAAGAAGAGGTCGTGCGGCCGCTGCCGGAACAGGTTGTAGATGATCTGGACGCTGGTCACGTTGTCGAATTCGATCGCCTTCAGGGCTTCCTCCACCTTCTCGACGCTGACGCCCAGATGCAGGATCTTGCCTTCGTCCCTGAGCCGGTCGAAGGTCTCGAAGATTTCGGGGCGGTAGTAGACCGGCGTTGGCGGGCAGTGGAGCTGGATGAGGTCCAGGCAGTCGAGCCCCGTACGCACCAGCGATTCCTCGACAAAGCCGCGCAGCGCCGCCGGCGTGTAGCCGGCATCCACATGGGGTTTCAGTTGCCGGCCGCACTTCGTGGCCACATAGATGCGCTCGCCCGACGCCCGGACGGCGCGCCCGACGGCCTTCTCGCTCTCGCCGCCGCCGTAGACATCCGCCGTGTCGATGAAGTTGATGCCGCGGTCGATCGCTTCGCCGAGGATCCGGTCCGCCAGCGCATGGTCGAAACCGGTGCCCCAGCGCCCGCCGACCTGCCAGGTGCCGAGGGCGATTTCTGAAATCCGGAAGCCTGTTTTGCCGAGGGTGCGGTAGGTCATGTCGATTATGTATATTCGGGTTTCGTACGCCTGGGCGTAATCTACTGCAACCCATATAGTAATGCCGCTATGTCTTCTTTTTCCCCGCGTCGCTTCCTGTATCTGCTGACGGCCTGTCTACTTGGAACCGCGCAAAGCAGCGTCGGCCAGACGTTCCCCACCGAAGATCCCGTCATCAAGAACATGTGGGAAGTCGGCATCGACGGCTCGCAGACCGAGGCGCTCGCGCACGAACTGATCGACGTCCACGGCCCGCGTCTCGCCGGCTCCCAGAATCTGGCTGACGCGCAGCAGTGGCTGCTCGATCTGTATGCGTCGTGGGGCATCCCGGCCCGCAAGGAGCAATACGGCACCTGGAACGCGTGGCGGCAGGGCATCCTGCATGTGGACATGATCGAACCCCGCGTCCAGACCCTGGAAGCGGAGCTGCTGGCCTGGAGCCCGGGGACGAACGGTCCGGTGGAAGGCGACGTCGTCATGGCGCCGGAAGGGTTGACGAAGGAGACATTGCCGGCGTGGCTATCCAGCATCCGCGGTAAATTCGTCATGTTGTCGCCGCCCGAACGGATGTGCCGCGCGATGCAGGAGCTGGAAGCGAACGCGCGCCCCGAAACCATCGAGCGGCTCGATTCGCTGCGCCGGGCGGACCGCATCGCGTGGGAGGAGCGGCTGAAAGCCGTCGGGCCGGCCTTCCGGCGGGAAGCGATCGTGGATAGCGCCGGCGCGGCCGGCGTGCTCATCTCGCGCTGGTCCGGCGGATGGGGCGTCAACAAGATATTCAGCACCTCGGTGTCGCAGGGTGTGGGGGTCGATATCGGGTGCGAGGACTACGGCCTGCTGTATCGGCTCGCCGCCGGCGGTCGCCCGGTGCGCCTCCGCGTAGAGGCCGACGCCGAGCCGCTCGGCGAGGTGCCGCAGTTCAACGTGATCGGGCAGCTCACGGGCACCGAACTGCCCGACGAATACGTGTTGCTCGGGGCGCACCTCGACTCGTGGCACGCCGGCACCGGCGCGACGGACAACGGCACCGGGACGATCACGATGCTGGAAGCCATGCGCATCCTCAAGGAAACCTACCCGAACCCGCGCCGCACGATCGTGGTCGGGCACTGGGGCGCTGAGGAAATGGGCACGATCGGGTCGGCGTCGTTCCGGGAGGATCATCCCGAAGTGATGGAAGGTCTGCAGGCGGCCTTTAACCAGGACAACGGCACCTGGCGGTTTGAGAAAATCGAAGGGCAGGGCTATCTGGATGCCGACGCGCACATCCCCCGCTGGATGGCGGCGGTGCCGACCGAGATCTCGAGCCATATCGCCCTGGAAATGCCCGGCGAGCAGAACAACACCGGCAGCGACCACTCGTCTTTCGTGTGCGCCGGCGTGCCGAGCTTCCGGCTCCAGTCGCCCTACGACGAGTACCGCCAGTACACCTGGCACACCAACCGGGATACGTACGACAAGATCGTCTTCGACGATCTCAAGGAGAACGCGACGCTTGCGGCCATGATGGCGTATATGGCCTCGGAAGATCCGGTGCGATTCGGCCGCGAACAGGCGCAGCTCCCGATCAACCCGCGTACGAAAGAGCCGCGCCCGTGGCCGACGTGCCGCGCGCCGCGCCGGGCGCCGCGCTGATGACCGCGGGGCCCCTTCATTCGGCACGTTTGAAGGCCGCCGATACGTACGGATGGCGCGTACTGGCACTGACGCTCCTGCTCGTAGCGAGCTGCGCGCGGCCGGCGGAGACGCCGGCGCCGGTCCACGGCCGCGTGCTCTACAACCTCGACAGCTCGCAGTTCTTTATCGGCACCTTCGGCCCCATCGAGGGGGCGACGATCGACCGATTCGTCGATGAATACGCCGCCCTCGGCATCACCGACCTGTTCGTGAACGTCAACGCCCAGCGCACCAACTATGCGAGCGCGGCATGGGAATCCGGTTGGGAGGGAGAGGATACGACGTCGGTCGAGTGGATCCGGAACGAGCGGATCCTGCACGAGCAGGGCGTCGACTATCCCGGGCGGATGCTGCAGCGCGCGCGTGAAGCGGGCATCGGGGCCTGGATCAGCGTGCGCATGAACGACGCGCACCTGCCGGACCAGCCCGACCATCCGCTCCATAGCCGGTTCTGGCGGGCGCATCCGGAATGGCGCCTCGAGAATACCGGACTCGACTACGCGGAGGGGGAGGTCCGGGATCACTACCTGGCGCTGATCCGCGAGGTGAGCGAGCGCTACGATCCGGATGGGATCGAGCTGGATTTTCTCCGGTTTCCGCTGTACTTCCGGCCGGGTGAGGAGGCCGCCGGCGTGCCGCTGATGACGGCGCTCGTGCGGGAGGCGCGCGCCATGACGGATGCCGCCGGCCAACGCCTGGGCAGGCCGGTCCACCTCGCCGTGCGGGTGCCCACGTCACCCCATGTCTCGCTGGCTCACGGCCATGACGTTGTCGCCTGGGCCCGGGAAGGCCTGGTCGACCTGGTGATCGCGGCGCCGTGGTGGTCCTCGGCGAACAGCGATATCCGCGTGGAGGACTGGAAGGCCGCGCTCGCGGGGACGGACGTTCCCGTGGCGGTCAGCCTGGAGGACGGCGTCGACGCCGGCTCGATGGGTCGGCGGACGCTGGCGCCCGACGAGATGCGCGGCATCCTCGCCTCGGCGTGGGACCGCGGGGCGGACGCCGTCTACTTTTTTAACCTGTTCACCGACCCGCTGCGCGACTGGCCGCGCGAGGCGCACGATCGGCTCGTACAAGCCGCCGGCCACCCCGAGGCGCTGGCGGCCGCGCCACGCCGCCACGTCGTCACCCTCGTCGCGCCCTGGGCGGAGGGGGAGCCGAGAGCCCGCAGCGTCCTGCCCTTCACCGGGACATCGGCCGTTTTTCAGCTCGCCATCGGGCCCCCGCCGGCGGACGGTCAGACGGCGCGCGTCGAGCTAAAGCTCGACGGCTCCCGGCCAACCGTTCGGGTCAACGGGGTCGTCTGTCCGTGGCTGCGCGACGCCGCCGCCGATCATCTGCGCGACGCGGGGATCCGGAAGCAGGAAGCGGGGGGCCGAAGCCTGTTCGAGATTCCCGCCGGCGCGCTGCGACGGGGCTACAACGACGTGGCGGTCGAGGCGGACGCTGCCATCCGCGTGGACTGGGTAGAGATCGCCATCGGGGTGTGACGCCGGCACTCGACGCCGCGACGGGCTGGATGCATCTTTGCCGTCTGGATGCCAGCGGTGCTGTGCGGGCGTAACGACTCACCCATGCGGCAATGACGCCGCGTCGCCTCCTTTCGTCGTGCTTATGGTTCCGCTTCTGTTGCTTGCCCTCGCGCATCTCTTCTCCCTGTGGCACACCGTGTCGCCGGACGAGATGCAGCCCATCGATTATCAGGCCATCGGGATGACGTTCCAGGTGCCGGCCGACTGGGAGGAGGTCGGCCCGTTGATTCTGGTGTCCAAGGCGGAATATGCACGCAAGAAGGGGGAGCAGTACGCCGGCGCCGACAGCAGCGCCGCCATCTACGGTCTGGGTTTGCTGGTGACGACGCGGGTGGACTCCACCAGGCTGCCGGCGCCGGACGCCTTTGAATACCATGTCGTGCAGGTGCGCATGGAGGGATTTCATGGCTGGTACGGCCGCTTCCTCTGGTCGCTGGGCCGCAAGACGATCATGCAGTCGTTTCCCCATCACCCGCCGGGCGTGTTGTGGTCCGAGGAGGAGGTGCTGAGCGACAACGATCCACGCAATCTTTTTCCGGACGGATACGGCATGGCCTATTCGTATCAGAAGATGGATGCGGACATCGCCGTCCAGGGGCAGATCTATTACCTGATCCGGGGCGAGCGGTGCTACCAGATCATGGTCGAAGGGGTCAAGTCGCATTACGAAGCCAACTGGCCGGTGTACGAGCGCGTCCTTCGCAGCATGCGGTTCGAGGATCAGCAGGGCAGCTGAAAAGGACTTGCAGCGGGGCTAACCGCGCAATAGTTTCAGTGCATCACCAGACAACACCGCCTCTGCATCTCGCTACAGCCTGTTTCGGGTACCTCCTTTCACGATCGACGGCGAACTCCGCGTAGATCGCTGTCACTTACGGAGCTCCACATGCTGTATACGGTTCGACTGTCTGCCCTGGCGCTGGCCGGCGCCCTGCTTTTTCCGTTCCATCACGTCTGCGGTCAATCTTTCTCCTTTGAGATCGATTCGTTCGTATCGGTGAACGAGACCGATCGTCCGCTCGTACAGCACGTCATGGATGTGCTCTCGGATTCCCTCGAAGCGCGAGGCGGCGCGAAGACGAAAAAGGCCGAGATGGTGTATCATGTGGGCCTCTCGCCGGCTCCCGGCGACGGGCGGTTCGCCATTTCGATCCAGTACTTTTACCGGTTGCCGGAAGCAGTCATCGCGCAGGGCGTGCAGATGGATGCGTTTTACCTGAGCCTCGCCGCAGAGAAGCCCGCCGACATGACGGAGGAAGGCAGCGCGGTGCGCCGGTTCATGAGCGAGGAGTTCATGCGATCGTTCCTCAAGCCGGGCGAACAGACGTTGCGCGTCGTGTCGATGGAGGAGATTCCCCTGGCGGTCGGCGAGGCGATGAACCGTTCTTTCCGGTTCGAGAGGGCCGACTGATAGGAACAGGCCTCTTTATTCCCCTGTATGCAGCATCGCCCCCTCTGGAATCCACAAGCCGCGAACAGGCCGGCGGGATGGCGAACGATTTTTACATACGGGATGCCGTGGAGGCCGATCTGCGCCGGCTTACGGAGGTGGAGCTCGAAGCTGCCGAGCGGTTTGCCGCATTGCGCAATCCACCGGTCGCAGTGGATCGGTGCCTTCCGCATGCTTTGCTTCTGGAAGGCATCCAGCAGCGCCGGCTCTGGGTCGCCGTGGTTCCGGGGCACCAGGTGGTGGGCTTTGCGTTTGCCGGCCACGTCGGCGATGCGGCTTTCCTGAACGAGATCGATGTGCTGCCGGCGTTTGGGCGGCGGGGTATCGGCCGGGCCCTGATCGACCGCGTCGAACGCTGGGCCCGCGCGTGCGGATACGAGCGCCTCGCGCTGACGACGTTTCGGGACATCCCCTGGAACGGACCGTATTACGCCGGCCTCGGATTTTGCGAACTCACGGAGGAGCAGGTACAGGGGGAGCTGGTCTCCGTGCTCGAAGACGAGCGGCGGCATGTCCTCGCCGGCTGGGCGCGGATCGCGATGATGAAGACGCTATGAGCCGGATGCCGGCCGCGGCGGCTGTTTCATCCGCCCACTGGAACTGTCGCGCGATGGATAACGTAGCGTCCCCCAAAAAGCCAGGCTTATGAGCGAACGCACCTACTCTGAAGACGAGATGGCCCTCCTGCTCGAACGCGCGGCCGAGTTGCAGACCCGGCAGGCGCGAGCCAGGGAGCGGAGTAACGGATTGACGCTTACCGAACTGGAGGCCATCGCCGGGGAGGCCGGCCTCGACCCCGCGCTGCTGCGCCAGGCCGCCGAGGAGATGGACCGGCTCGGGCCCTCCCTGCTGGGCAAGAGCACGAGCACGACCGCCACCCATATCCATGTAGAGCAATGGGTCGACGGCGACCTGACCCCCGAGGCCAGCGAGGAGGTGGTCGACGAGTTGCGCCGGCGGTTCGAGTCGGCGAGCATGGCGGCCGCCTCCGGTATGGCCGCCGGCACCTGGGGGGGCGCCGGCACCGTCGAACAGGTCGGCCGCTCGCTCGAATGGAAACACGTCAGCGGGTATGGCATCGAGACCTCGATCCGGATGCGGCCGCGTGGGGAGCGTGTCCACGTGAGGCTGAGCCAGCGCGTCGGGCTGGCCGGCGACAAAATAGAAGGCATTTTCTACGGTGGCGTGCTCGCGGCAGTCGCGGGCGGGGTTGGCCTCGCTGCGCTCGATTCGAGCCTGTGGGGCATGCTCCTGTTTTTTATCGTGGCGGCCCTGGCCATTCCCCTGGTCACGTATATGGATCGGAACTGGCGCAAAAAGAAGCACCGGCAACTGGACGAACTCGGGGATCGCATCGCGGAGCTGATCGTCGAAAATCAAACGGGCGCCCCGGTGGTCGATCGCGCCGGCGTCGCCGAGTCCGGCCTCCTGACGATCGACGCCGAGGAGCGCGAGCCGGAAGCCGGCTCGACCGCGCGACGCACCCGTTCACGCTGATATCCTCCATCAACCTCATCGTTATGAACCGACCTGGCCTTTCGATCCGCAACGCTATCGCATCTTGCCTGATGGCCTTTATGGTGCTGTCGGTCGTGGCAGCAGGTGAGGGGATGGCGCAGGTTGCCTCGTTCGACATCCCCGACGAGATCGTCATCGAGCGCGGCAAGCTGTCCGTCGCGTTTCTCGACGGCGTGAGCGAGGCCGACGCGGCGCGATGGCTGCGGGATGAAGGGTATGAGCCCGATAAGATTTCGTTCAACGAAGTCGTCGTCCGGGTCCAGTCCAGCGAGCCGTTCAGCACGGAAGGCGTCCGCCGGCTGCGCGACCATGTGGCGGTCGTGGACGTCGAATCGACGACGGCGCCGCGATTCGGCAGCGACGGACTCGGTGTGCCGGCGCTGTTCGTGCTGAACGTCCGCCTGATCGCTCCCACGGCGCAGGACGAGGCGCGAAAGCTGATCGAGGACATCATCGGCCTGACGCCGTTCGAGGTCGTGAAGCGCCCCAACGATATCGAGGTCCGCGTCCCGGAAGGGGAAGAGGAATTGGCCCTCGAGGCGCTTCAGGAAAACCCCTGGGTGGCGTATGTTACCTACGTGGCGGTCGCCGGCGACGGACGGTAGCTGCCCGGTTCTTTTTTCGTACGGATCATCACCCACCTTTACACGAATGCCCCACCTGCTGTCGCGCGTCGTCCTCTCCACGTTGGCGGCGTTGCTGATCGCCTCGTGCGATACCGCCCCCAATCCGGATAACCTGGCGACGGAAGTGACCTTGCTGGTCGTCTACACGCGCGACGCGGCGGAGGCGGCCGTCGATCTGAACGCCTATCTCCAGTCCGCCATCGCCCACACCAATATCGCGTTCGGCAACAGCCGGATTCCGGTCGTGCTTACGATGGTGTTCGCGCAGGAGGTCGACTACACATCGACCGTGCCACTGCAGGATCTGACGTACCTCGTCGGCCAGAACGACGGCGTGCTGGACGAGGTGCACACGCTGCGCGACCAGTTCGAGGCCGACATCGTGGCCTTCATCACCAACGACCCGCAGTCGACCCGGAACGCGGCGATCATGGCGACGCCGGCGACGGCGTTCGTCATGGCGTACTGGCAGGACTCCGCGGCGCCGGAATACGGTCTCGCCCACGAAATCGGCCACCTTTTCGGCGCGCGGCATACGCCGGACAGCGACGCGCTCGACCAGCCGTTTGCGTACGGACACGGATTCCGGAACGCCACGTACCGGACCATCATGGCGAACGGCACTCAGACGCGCGTGCCGCATTTTTCGGGTCCGGATCAGGTGTACCAGGGCGTCGTGCTTGGCGACAGCACGGAGCGCGATGTCGCCCGCGCGATCCGGGAATCGGCGGTGTATGTGTCCAATTTTCGCGGTCCGCAGACCGAAACAGCATTCGTTCCTTCCGGCACCTGGCCGGTGGTGAATCCCTGAGCAGCCCCATTTTTAAGCATGATTGAATCACCCCGGTTCAGCCTCGATGACCAGGTTGCGCTCGTCACCGGCGCCAGCAAAGGCATCGGATGGGGGCTTGCGCTCGCCCTGGCCGGCGCCGGCGCGCGTGTCGCCGTCGCGGCGCGCAACGGGTCGGCGCTGGAGCGGCTGGTGGAGGAGATCGAGCGGGCGGGTGGAAAAGGGCTCGCCGTGCCGATGGACGTGCGCGACGTGCACGCCATCGCGTCCGGCGTCGACCGCGTCGTGGCGGAGTTCGGCCGGCTCGACATCCTCGTCAACAACGCCGGCCTGGGGTTCAACCATCCCGCCGAGGAGGTGTCCGAGGCGGATTGGGACGAGATGATGGCCGTGAATCTCAAGGGCCTCTTTTTCTGCTGTCAGGCCGCCGGCAAGGTGATGCTCCGGCAGGGCGCGGGGCGGATCGTGAACCTGAGTTCGCAGGCCGGCCTCGTGGGCATCCGCGACCACGCGGTGTATTGCGCGAGCAAGGGCGGCGTCAACCAGCTGACGCGTGTGCTGGCGCTCGAATGGGGTGTCCGCGGCGTGACCGTCAACGCCGTCGCGCCGACGTTCATCTACACACCGGGCACGGCCGAGCGGCTCGACGACCCGGCCTATCTCGAAGGCGTCCTGGCCCGCATCCCCATCCGACGCGTCGGTTCGATCGACGATGTGGCCGGCGCCGTGATTTACCTGGCCTCGCCGGCCGGGGCCCTGGTCAACGGCGTGGTACTCCCGGTCGACGGCGGCTGGACGGCCCAGTAGGGCCGCGATCGTGTGTGGCCCCGCCGGATCGCGAGCGACGCCGGCCGCACTGCATCGAGGCCGTATGGCGCGGGTGCGGCGATCCGTTGCGCGTGGCCGGAAAGCCGTATATTGCGGGATCTCTCCACCTCAATCCACCCCGTCATGATCTGCTCCATGCGTTTGCGCCCGCTGGCGATTGCCCTGTTGATCTCCCTCGTGGCCGCCGGCTGCGGCACGCCCGGCCTCGACAAACCCTTCGCGATCGAGACGGGAACGATCAGCGGCACGGCCGGCATGGACGCGTCCGTCCATGTATTCAAGGGCATCCCGTACGCCGCGCCCCCTGTCGGGGCGTTGCGGTGGCGCGCGCCGGAGCCGGCGGCCGCCTGGGAGGGCGTCCGGAACGCGGACACCTTCGGGGCGAGCTGCATCCAGAATCTGCAGGGATCCCGCGAGCCGTGGACGGAAGAGTTTATGGTTCAGGGCGAGATCAGTGAGGACTGCCTCTATCTGAACGTATGGACCGCGGCGGCGTCGTCGGAAGAGCGCCGCCCGGTGCTCGTGTACATCCATGGCGGCGGGTTTTCGGAGGGTTCGGGCGATATCCTGATTTACGACGGCGAGTCGCTCGCGAAAAAGGGGCTGGTGGTCGTTACGATCAACTACCGCATGGGCATCCTCGGCTTCATGGCGCATCCCGAACTCTCGGCGGAGGCCGGCGGCGCCTCCGGCAACTACGGGTTGATGGACCAGGTCGCGGCGCTCGCGTGGGTGCAGCGGAATATCGACCGCTTCGGCGGCGACCCGTCGCGGGTGGCGGTCGCGGGCCAGTCGGCCGGCGCGTTTTCCGTGCATTACCTCACGGGATCGCCCATGGCGCGGGGGCTGTTTCAGCGCGCGATCCTGCAGAGCGGGCCGGGCACCATCGCCGGCGTCGGTAGGCTGAGCACCCCCATGCTGGACGATGGGGAAGCCATGGGCGCCGCGTTCGCCGAGGCCGTCGGCGCTCCGTCGGTCGCGGCGCTGCGCGCGATGAGCTGGCAGGATCTGACGGCGCCGCGCGCCGGCATGCCGCCCGCCCGGTTCTGGCCGATCATCGACGGCAAGTTCCTGGAGGAAGACGTGGAGGACGCGTTCGCCGCCGGCCGGCAAAACGACGTGCCGACCCTCTCCGGGTTCAACGCCGACGAAGGCAGCGCCTTCATGGCCGCCATCTATCATGGCATCACCCCGGACGCCTTCGCGACGATGGCCATCAACCGGTACGGCGACATGGCGAAGGATTATCTGGCCGCGTACCCCGGCGCCACGGAAGAAGAAGCCACCGCCTCGCTGCAGGCATCGGCCCGGGAAGGCGGGATGGCCTCGCTGTTGCACTGGTCCGCCCTGCGGCAGAAAACAGCCCGGACGCCGACGTATCTCTACTACTTCGAGCGCGCGATCCCCTGGCCCGAGCATCCCGAATTCGGCGCGTTCCACACGGGCGAAGTCCCGTATGTCTTCAATAACCTCGCGCTCCTGAACCGGCCCTGGGAAGACGTGGATCGCCGGCTTGCGGATCAGGTCTCGTCGTACTGGGCCCAGTTCGCCGCGGCGGGAGATCCCAACGCCGCCGGCCTGCCGGCGTGGCCGGCCTTCGCGCCGGGCGAGGCCGTGATCCAGAATCTCGGCGCCACCGTGGCGCCCCGGCCCCTGCCGGCGCCCGAACGGTTGTCGTTCTTCATGTCGTATCTGGACAACCCGTGACTGCGCCCGAACGGCTGGCGGACCAGATACGGCGCGCGGTCCACGGACCGGCCTGGCACGGACCTTCCGTCCGCGAGGCGCTCGAGGGAATCACCGTAGCGCAGGCGGCTCGCCGGCACGACGGCGCGCACACGATCTGGGAGATCGTGCTGCACATCGACGTCTGGCAGCGGGTGGCACTGCGCCGGCTACGCGGAGACGCCTTCGAGCCGACCGCCGAGGAAGACTGGCCGATGCCTCCGCGCCTGGACGAACCGGGCTGGACGGACACCCTGGCCGGGCTCGACGCCGGCACCGATGCCCTGACAACGGCCATCGCGCACCTCCCGGCATCCCGGCTCGAGGAACCGGTGCCCGGAAAGCCGTATGCCCTGGGGATGATGCTGATGGGCGTGCCTCAGCACGCCGCCTATCATGCCGGCCAGATCGTAGTGCTGCGGAAGCGTCATACCGCAGCCTGAACAACCTTTTAGTATCGGCGGATGTCGCGTGAATGAATCTGCCTTAGGATTTTCTCATCTTTATTGCCGGTCTGCCCTATCCGACTACTCCTTTCGGGCGATACCATGTACTACAATTGGATGGCAGGGAGCGTCATCCAGAATCCGTTTTCGAAAGCTCATGCGTAGCAGGCCGTCGCGTTCGGCCCTGCGTGCAGTACGCGGAATGAGCCTGAACGATCGCTATCCTGCCTTTGTGATGTCAACGTACTGCTCTTCTCCCGAACGCTACCAATCCATGGTGTACAATCGATGCGGCCGCAGCGGCCTCAGGCTGCCGGCTCTGTCGCTTGGGCTCTGGCAAAACTTCGGGTGGCACGACGCCTACGATACCAGCCGCTCCATCGTGCTGCGCGCCTTCGATCTGGGGATATCCTGTTTCGATCTGGCCAATAATTACGGGCCGCCGTCCGGCGCAGCGGAGTCCACCTTCGGACATATCCTGGCGACAGACCTGGCGGCACATCGGGACGAGATCGTCGTCGCCACAAAAGCCGGCTTTCCGATGTGGGATGGACCTTATGGGGGTTGCGGATCCAAAAAACACCTCGTCGCCAGCCTGGATCAGAGCCTGAGACGGTTGGGCGTGGACTATGTGGATATCTTCTATCACCACCGTCCGGATCCGGAGACCCCCCTCGAAGAGACGGTACGAGCGCTGGACCAGATCGTACGAAGCGGCAAGGCCCTGTATGTCGGCCTCTCGAACTACGCACCGGAATACACCAAAAAGGCGGTAGCCATGATGCGGTCGCTGGGAACGCCCTGCATCGTGCATCAGCCGGCCTACAATATGTTCAATCGCTCGATCGAAGCCGGCCTGTTGCCCCTGCTCGGTCAGGCGAAGATGGGCTGCGTGGTGTATTCGCCGCTCGCGCAGGGGATGCTCACCAACAAATATCTCGAAGGCATTCCCGACGACTCGCGGGCCGGCAAGGCGCATGGGCTCTTGCAGCCCGAGCAAGTCAACGAACGCCGCATGACGCAAGTCCGCCAGCTGAATGAACTGGCCAAAGCCCGCGGGCAGTCGCTTGCGCAGATGGCGCTGGCATGGATACTGCGCCGGCCGGAGATCACGTCGGCCATCCTGGGGGCGAGCCGCGTGTCGCAGCTCGAAGACGCCATCGACGCGCTGCGCTCCGTGCTCTTCGACGAGGAAGAGCTGCACCGAATCGAAGATATCCTGGCCGGCTGACGATGGAGACGCCCGCACCACATCGGTTGACGCACGCCCGGGTCAGCGCGGCGGAACGGGTTATCGACCCCGTCTTTCTTCGCACGCCCCAGTATGCCTGCGAAGCGCTCAGCGTGGAACTCGGCATCGAGGTCGCGCTCAAAATCGAGACGCTGAATCCGATTCGCTGCTTCAAAGGCCGGGGAGCGGACTATCTGGTTGCGGAGCATGCGTCCGGCGTGCCGATCGTCACGGCCAGTGCCGGCAATTTCGGGCAGGCCATGGCGTATGCCTGCCGCAAGCGCCACATCGATCTTACGGTGTATGCGGCCACGTCGGCCAACCCCCTGAAACTCCAGCGCATGCGCGCGTTGGGAGCCAACGTGGTCCTCGCCGGCGACGACTTCGACGCCGCGAAGGAAGCCGCGCGGGAACGGGCGACGGCGAGCGGGGAACGGTTTGTGGAGGATGGAAAGGATATCGAAACCCTCGCCGGCGCCGGCACCATCGCGCTGGAGTGGCTGCGCGGCGATCAGGCGTTTGACACGCTGGCGATCCCGCTGGGCAACGGTGCCCTGATCAACGGCATCGCCCGCGTGGTGAAAGCCAGTCGTCCCGCCGTGCGCATCGTCGCCGTTCAGGCGGCGGGGGCGCCGGCCATGGTGGAGTCCTGGCGCGCCGGCCGGCTCGTGACGCACGATCGGGTCCATACGATCGCGGACGGGATCGGCGTCCGCATCCCGGTGCCCGAGGCCGTCGAGGATATGCGAGGCTTCATCGACGACGCCGTACTCGTCCCTGAGGAGGCCCTCATCGATGCGATGCGGCTGATCCACCGGCACGTCGGGATCCTGGCCGAGCCCTCGGCCGCCGCAGGCGTGGCCGCTCTGCTCACCGCCCGGGCCGCGTTCGCGGGCCGGCGGGTCGGCACCGTACTCTGCGGAAGCAATATGACCGACGAACAGCGGGTGCAGTGGCTTGGAAAGGGATGAGCCGCTGAAGCCCGGTTTTCGGTATTACCGGGTGACGTTCCCACTTCAGCGAAGCGATCGATGGATGCGGGATGCCGTATGCCTCCCGAAACACGCCATCGGGGATCCCGCATCCTCTCGACATCGGGCGCGAGGCCCGAATGGGCCTTGCCCGGGCCGCATGTTTTCCGTTTCGCTTACCGAATCTTCCCCCGGCCTGTGTACGAGGCGGGATTCGTTGTATATTGGCCTAGCCGGTCTCTGTAGCAGGATCCAGGGAGCGGCGTCAGCCGATTCATTCGCCGTATCGCCTCACGTCGCGCCGCACGCGACGCGGCGGTGGGCGCTTTAAGCACAGGGATACGATCATGCCAGTCCAGGTAGGCCGCCTCACGGTGTTGGTGCACGATTACAACGACGCGCTGGCGTTTTATGTCGACAAGCTCGGGCTCGAGGTCATCGCCGACCAGGAGGTGCCGCCTTTCCGGTTTCTCCATGTCGGCGCGCGCGACGCCGGCCTCGGGTTATGGCTTTGGATGGCAGACGATGAAAACCGCTACCTCGTAGGCCGGCAGGCGCTGGGGCACCCGCTGCTCGTTTTTTATACCGACGACTGCCGCTCCGATTACGAGAAGCTCTCCGAGCGCGGCGTCGTTTTCAAGCGCGAGCCGGCGGAATCGGGCGATCACATCGTGGCGCATTTCCTGGACCTGTACGGCAACGAGATGGTGCTCGTCCAGGCCAAAGGCCGCAGCGCGTCGGGCGACAAAGCCGTGCCGGGCGTTTAGTCGGCCTCCGCAGCAACCTGGAGCGCCCGTCTGGTTTCGTCGAGCTTGAAGTGCGCGATGAGCTGGCGCAGGTCGTCGGTCAACTGTTTTAGGTCGTCGGTGCTGTTTGCGATGTTGTTCAGGCCGACGGACGCGTCGTTGGTGGCGCGTGAGATCATGTCGACGTTCGAGGCGATCTGTTCGCTCGTGGCGGACTGCTCCTCGGACGCTGCGGCAATCTGCGTGACCATCTCCGTCGTACGGATGGTGCCGCCCACGATCTTGTCCAGCGCTGCGCCGGCCCGGTCGGCCAGCACGAGGCCCCGTTCCACCTCCTGGTTGCCCGTCCGCATCGTGTCCACCGCGCGCGTGGTCTCGCCCTGGATGTTTCGGATCATGCGGGCGATTTCGTTGGTCGCCGCCGTCGTGCGTTCCGCCAGGTTGCGTACCTCATCGGCGACGACGGCGAAGCCGCGACCCTGTTCGCCGGCACGCGCGGCCTCGATGGCCGCATTCAGGGCCAGCATGTTCGTCTGATCCGCGATTTCGTCGATCGTCTGGACGATCTCGCCGATGTGCTGGCTCGACGCCCCGAGCTGCTCGACGGTCCGGACGGAGTCGGCCACGATGCGCGCCAGCTGACGGATCATCTCCACGGTGTCCTGAACCACGGCGCCGCCTTCGCGGGCTTCCTCGCCGTTGCGCTCGGTCAGCTCCGCCGTATGCGAGGCATTCTGCGAGTTGTCGATGATGGTTTGAACCATCTCCTCCACGGCCAGCGCGACTTCCTGCGACTGCGTGGATTGCTGTTGCACGCCGGCGGCCAGTTCGCTCGTCGCCTGCCGGATCTGGTGGACGGTGACGACCGTCTGATCGATGCCGCGATCCACCTTCTGGAGCTTCATGCGGATGTTCGCCACGGCGTCGTTGAAGCCGGCGAACAGCTGGCCGACCGAGTCGTTGCGTTCGGCCTCCAGATGGACGGTCAGGTCGCCCTGGGCGAAGCGCTGCATCTGTGCGAGCATCAGGTCGAAGTGCCGGGCGAGATAGGCGCGTTCGGCCTCGCTATTCTGACGTTCGCGGTCCGATGCCTGCTTTTCGTTCTGGATGGCCTGCCGGGAATCTCGGATGCCGTCCACCATGTGGTTGATCGCCTCTCCGAGGAACCCGATCTCATCTTTGGCGCTGTTGACCGCCTTGCGGGTGAGGTCGCCGTTGCGGATGGCGGAAACGACCGCGTTCAGGTGCGCGAGGGGATCGACGATGAGCCGGCTGATCGTGCGCGAGGAGAACCAGGCGATCGCCAGCGCGGCGAGCAGGAAGGCCGCCATGCTCATCCAGCCGGTTGTATAACTGTGTTCGCTCGCCTGTGCGCTCACGACGAGGTCGGCGCGAATCGCCTCCAGCGCGACATCGCTGTGACGGACGATTTCCTCGAACACCTCGTCGAACTGCTCGTCGAGATCGCTGCCGGCCACCATGGCGCCCTGTTGATAGCCATCGTACCGCTGGTGGCCCACCTCGATCAACTCCTGGATGTGCGCGCGCATCTCGTGGATGGATTCGAGGGCCTCGTCGTTGGTGACCGGCAGGTAGACCTGCCCGTGCACCTCGCCGCCCGTGATGAGCGCGTCGCTCAGTTCGCCGGCCCCGCGCCAGAGCGCGAAGACGTTGTCGACATCCTCGCCCTCGTCGCCGGACATGATTTCCTCGAACCAGAGGTGCCCTTCCGTAGCCTGCTTCTGGATGCTGAGGAGGGCCGTCTGATGGGGCACCTCTTTACGAATCGTCGTGCGGGCCGCATCCTGCACGCGCACCAGCACGGCAAACGCCAGCAGGTTGCTGAGCGCCGCGACGGCAGCGAGAATGCCGAACCCGATAACGAGCTTGCGGCGAATGGGTAGATTAGCGAACGAGGTTGACATAGCCGGGTCATGAGTCTAGGGATCGATTCAATCCCCAATCCGGTGCCGGAACGGCCATCGCCTGCCGCCGAAGGGCGTACAGGCGATGGCCGCGTCTGTCAGACGTCCAGGCTATCGACTACGGGAATCCTGGAATCGGGTGTCCGTTCTCTCTGGCGAGCGCCGTGCCGCCTCGGATCGCATCGTCAGAATGCGATGCCGAGCCGCGTGCCGACCACGAATGCGTCGTTGAGTGTGGCGACGCCGCCAGGATTGTGGACGTACTGGATATTGGGTTGAATCGCAATCCACGGGAGTATCGACGTGCTGTACGTGATCTCAAATGTGATCTCGTCCGATTCCGGCGTATCGCCGGCGAGGCGCATGGCCTCCATCATCTGGCTGCCCTGGTGCGCGGTGGCCACGGCCAGGCCGAACTGGTCGTCGGGCCGGCTTCTGAACGGGCCGTTCACGGCGACGCCGGCCGCCCAGGCGAATGCAATCGGGTGTACTTCCGGGCTGGCCCAGCCGACACGTCCGTACAGCGACGCGCCGCGCGCGCCCTCCCGCGAGGCATCGTACAGGGCCTGCTCGCCGATGGCATAGATCCCGTAGCCTACGGCCGATCCGGCGCCGTCGAGCGTCTCGAACGGCTTCGTGTAGCGCCAGTAGCCGGCGCCCAGCTTCCGGCCCGGCGCGTTGGCCGGCACGATGCCGGCCTCGGAGGCCCACAGCCAGCCTTCACCCGGCGTGAACTGCACGCGCGGCGTGCCCGGCAGCCCGTTGCCCGGAACAGCCTCGATGAGCACCGTCTGCGCATAGAGCGAGGCCGTCGGCTGGATCAGCAGCCGGGTGGCAAACCCGGTGGCCGGGAAGATGGAGGGACCGTTCAGCCCGCTCTGGCTGAAATCCGGCCCGATCCCGTGCGAGCTGCCCAGATACAGGCCGGCGGTTTCGATGCTGGCAAATTCGCTGTTCAGGTCGTACAGACCCATCCGAACCGAGACGGCGTCGTTGAACAGGTTCTGCTGGAACCAGGCTTCGTAAAGCTGCCAGGCGCCCGGGGCCTCGATGTTGCTCACGCCCTGCAGGTCGCCGACGTAGTCGCTCAGCGCATCGCCATAATTTCCGAGCATATAGCCAAAAAACGACGCGCCCTGCCATCCCATCAACTCGTTCGCATCGACGCCGAGCGTGATGTCGACGTTATGCAGATAGGCGCCGTGTTTCTGGGCGCCACCGCGCACATTGGCGAAAGCGTCTACGGTGTAAGCCGCGTCGAAGGCGACGCCCTGGCTCATCAGGTTGGGGCGCAGCCCTCCCCAGCTGCCGGTCAGGTAATCCTGGTTGGACTGCTCGGACGGCGGAGCCTCCGAGGTCTGGGCATAGGCGTTCGCGCTGAAGGTCAGCGCCAGGACGAGGAGGGCATACAGGTGCGCATGGCGGCCAGTGGGTAGGCCAACGCGAGTCGACATACTCATGCGTTTCGATGGTATGGGCGCCGGGAGTGGGGGGGCGCGATTGTGGGGACCCTTGGGGCAGGGTTGGGATGAGAGTATCGACCCGGTGCCGGGCATCTTAAACGGAGGGCTGGAGCGCCCCGGGCCGGCTGCTCGGGGTTGTGCCGTGTAGGACAATTCGAGGGCATGAGATTGCGCCTCGCCCCCGGCAGACATGGGGCCCGGATATCCCTATTATGGCGGTCCGCAATTCACATCCCAGAGCGGTTGCGACCGAGTCGACCCATAACTGCAATCGCGCGCTCGTAGCAGTCTCAGCTTTCAAATCCCAGGACCTTCGGCCCTGTAATTTGACACCTGGAACTCCTGGCCCATTGGCAACGAAGCATCGCAAAGGCGCGCCGCTCGCATTTCAACGTCTGATCGTTTCCATGCTTGCATTTCCAGAGGATCATGCGGCCGCGCTTGACGCGCACTACGGCCGCATCTGTAGCGAATTGATAGGTCTCGTCCGCAGCGCGCACATCGATCTCGAAGAGTCGATCAAGCGCCGGGAGACCAGCTGGGACTATGCCTCGGAGTTTTTCGCCGCCCGCGAGCAGTTCGAGGCGCTGGTCGAGGACTACGAAGCCTACTATGCTCAGGCTGTCCTGCGCGCGGAGCCGACGCGCTGCGCGTCGCACATGGTCTGCCGGCTGACCGCCGAAGGCATCCTGCCGCTGCGCGTCAGCGAACGCGTGACGACGCTGACGGGGTATGCGTCCGACGGCGTCCAGGCCGATCTGTGGTCCATCGTTCATCCCGATCATCGCGAGGAAAGCCGGCAGGCGTTCGAGGCGCTCGCGGCCGCCATGCTGGATGGGCAGGTGGATCACACGGCCTTCATGCTGAAGCTGCGGCATCGCGCCGGCTGCACCATCTGGTCGCGCGTATCCGCCACCTACCTGCAGAACGTCGAGGCCCACCCGCATGTGGTAGTTCTGACGTTCAAGAACGACTCGGAGAAGCAGTGGGTGACGGTTTTTCTGGAGATGCTCGGCAAAGCGCGGGAGCAACTCAACCGGAGCTGCACGGCGCGGGGCCTGCTACGAGAGATCGATCGGTATCTGCGGCGCTTCGAGGCGGACGAAACCGAGCGCGCCGGCTTCCGCAAAAGCATCCCGGGATTTCTGGCCCAGGCCTCCACGCTCCTGGCCAACCACGTCGCCAACCAGTTCTTCCCCCGTTTTCGGCGCTAGGATCTCCGATCCGGCGCGGCTGGCGAAAAGACCTTGCGGGATGCTCAATGCCCGAGCAGGTTGCTGTTGGCTTCGCTCAGCAGCCAGTCGTGCTGGAAGAGGCCGAGCGAACCGAAGTAGCCGTACCCGTGCTCGACATTGCTCAGCGAGGCCGGCAGCGCGAGCGTTTCCGGGTCGAAAACATCTCCGGGCGGTGTCCACTGGTTATCCATGATCCGCGTACGGATGCCGATCGAGCACACGCGCCAGTCCGTGGAGCCCAGGCGCGCCTCGAGGCTGCGCACATCGTCGGTGAGGTTGATCCGGATCCGCCATCCCTCGTCGGTTGACACGCCGACCCGGCCGTAGGATACGCGGTTGGGCGATCCCGCGAAGCAGGTGCGGTCGCCCAGCTGGTAGACGATGTCGACATCCCAGAGCGAACGCACGTCGGGAAGCCGTATATCCTGATAGAGGCTCCCGTCCGTCGCGTCGAGTGCGGGCTCATCGATCACCGGAAAGATGCCCGACGTCGCCGGCACATGCGTCTCGGCGCTGGCCACCATCCCGTCGGATCGGCGGACTTCGAGCCGGTAGGATGTCGCGGCCTTGACGAAGAATCGGGTCTGGAAGACATGCCCGTAGCTGCCGTCCGCCAGTTGCTCCAGCGAATACCCCCACCGCACTTCCTGCCCCGTTTCGAGGTCGATGCTGTAGACGGCGGCGTCGATCTGGGCGTTCGGGTCGCTCGGTTCGAGGATGCGCTGCGAAGACCGCGTGATGGGGATCACCCGGATGGCATGCAGCGTGCCGGGCTGGAAATTCTTCGACTCGTCGAGGTAGCCGTACAGCGTGTAGTAGCGCTCATCATTGGCGTACGGATCGATAAAACTGTCCTCGCAGGCCGCGAACAGCACGCCGGCCAGCAACAACATCGCGACATGGAGGCGTCCGGGGGCCGTCATCAACGCAGCTCCAGCTTGAAACCGATGGACGGGATGAGCGGCAGCTGATCGACGCGCTTGAACGTGAAAAGGTCGAAATAGAACAGGTTGGATCGGTTGAGCAAGTTCACCACGCCGGCGCGCAGCGTCGCCACCGTGCGGCGCCGCTCGATCCGCCGTTCCAGCCAGACGTCGACGCGCTGATAGGCGGGCTGCCGGCCTTTGAACGGCTCGGCGTAGGCGATGCGCTCCAGCCCGGGCTCGTCGGTCACGTCGACATCGGGCGTCAGGATCAGCCACACATCGAACCCGCTCGACTGGGTGAAGGGGAAGCCGGTGCCGTAGGCCATCTGCACCGTCACGCCCAGCTCGCCCTTCTGAGCATGGAGGAGGGCGTTGATCTGGTGCCGGCGGTCGTGTCCGGGCGTGTATGTCACGGTCGGCGTTTCGTATTCGACGCGGGAGTAGGCATAACTCACGTAGCCGTCGAATAGCGAGCCCGCCCAGAAGGGCATGTCCTTGAGATCGACGCGGGCATCGATGCCGTAGGCCTGGCCGTCCGCCTCCTGGAGCCGGGTGGTGAAGGTGGGGAGGACGCTGAAGATGGGGACGTTCAGGTGGTTGAAATCCTTGTAAAAGGCCTCCGCGGCCACGCTGAAGCCGGTCTGTACCCGGTATTTGGCGCCCAGGATGCCGTGCATGCTGGAGGGGATGTTGCCCTCCTCGGGCACCGGCAGCCACGCCGTGAACAGGTTGCCGATGTCGCGCTCGTCGTTCAGCCCCACGATGGCCTGATGGTAGATGCCCCACGCCGCATTGAGCTGGAGGCCGTGCGCGGGGTCGCCGGGTTGGATGCTCATCCGGAGACGCGGGTCGATCCACTGCTGCGACCGGTCGGGGAGCCCGTAATACTGCACGCCGGGCGTCAGCTGCACGCGATCGCCGGCCAGCGGGATCTCGTATTCGACGTATCCGACGAGTTCGTTTAGCGCGTTCTCGGCGATGTCGGGCGTGTCCTGGAACTGGCCGCCCAGGCGATAGGAAAGGGTGGAGGCGCGGTAGTTGCCGCCTGCATGGATTTCGCCGCGGCGGAGGAAGTACGTAAGATCCAGCCGGCCCTCGATGCTTTCGATGCCGGCCGTCCGGTCGCGTTCATCCCGCGGCCCGATTTCGTTGGACATGTCGGAATAGCTGCCGGACAACTCGGCCAGGATCGGGAGGGTATCCGACAGGTACGTGTACCGGCCGCCGAATGCGGTGTTGTGCCAGGCCACTTCCGAACTGTCGTTCGGGATGTTGCTGTCCGCTTCGCCCAGCGAGGTTTTTTTGGTGGCCCCCAGCTCGCCCCGGTCGAACGTGTTGAGCGCCGACAGCGAGAAGCTATGATTCGGGTTGATGAAGGCGTGCACCTTGGCAAACTGGTCGCCGAAATGATAGGGCAGGGCGGTGCCGAGCACGTTGGGCATGATCTGCTCGATCAGCGACTGCCGGACGGAGCCGATGAAAGACACCCGATCCTTGACGAGGGGGCCTTCCACGCGGACCGTGCTCAGGAACGGGGCGACGGAGACGGCGCCGGCGAGGTTCTGCTTGTTGCCGTTGCGGGCCCGGACATCCATGATCGAGGAGATCCGCGTGCCGTGCCGCGCGCCGAAGCCGCCGGTGTAGACGTCGGCGTTGTTGATGATCTCCTCCGGAAAGGCCGAATAAAAGCTCAGGACGTGGAACGGCATATACACGGGCATCCCGTCGAGATACGCGAGGTTCTGGTCGAGCGCGCCGCCCCGGACGAAAAACTGCCCGCCCTGGTCGCCCTGGACCGTGACGCCCGGCAGGGTCTGCAGATAACTCGCGAGGTCGCCCGTGACGCCCGGCATCGGCACGCGCTCGATCTGCGCGGGGACGATGGATTCGAGGCCGGCATTCACCGCGCTCACGCCCGCCTCGGTCTCGGCCTCGACCACCACTTCGTTCAGCTCTTCCTCGCGCGCCACGAGCTGGATGTTGCGCTGCACCGACTCGCCGGCGGCGAGCGTGATCGCCTCCTCCTGCATCAGGTATCCGATGAAGGACACCTGGAACGTGTAGGTGCCGGCGGGAACGCGGTTGAGGATGTAGTACCCGTCGCCGTCCGTCGCCGCGCCGTAAAACGCGCCGTCCGTGTTGCGAAGAACGACCGTCGCGCCCTGGAGGCTCTGCTCCGTCGCCGCGTCGATCACGAACCCCCGGATGAGCGCCTGCTGCGCGGCGGCCGGGGCCGGCGTCCATGCCGCCAGCACGACGCAAACAGCAAAATAGAACAGGCAACAGGAAACAGGTGATGCCGGCTTGGGAAGTCTCTTCATGTTGCAGTGTTCAAATTGCCGTGTTCAATCTGCCGTGTTCAATCTACCGGGTGCAGGGTCATCGGACTACCATAACGCCTTGCATGATACGCCAGTGCCCGGGGAAGGTGCAGAGGTACGGATAATTGCCCGGTGCGGCCGGCGCCGTGAACTCCAGCGTGAAGCTTCCCCGGGGATCCACGAGCGGGGTCGAGGCGAGGACGGCCGGGCTGTCCGGTACATAGTTGCGGCTCGCCGCGTCCGGGGCGGTGACCATCGCGTCGGCCAGCGCGCCGACGGCCTCGGTGGCCCCCTGGTCGAGGATGAGCAGGTTGTGCTGCATGTCGTCGGGGTTGGTGAACACGATGCGCACCCGCTGCCCCGGCTTGACCGTGAACGTCGTCTGATCGTATTTCAACTGGCCGACCACGACCGAGAGGGCGACCTGCGCGACGTCGCCGGCCACCGCCGTCGTCGCGGTCCCGGCCGATGCCGCCGGCGTTCCGGCCACGTCGGCCGCGTGGTGCTTCAGGAATTGCTGCGCGAGCGGGATGTTGCGCTTCAGATCCTGGCGCTTTCCGCCCACGTACTCTTCCTCGACCGCATACCGCCACGCGCCGGCGAGGGACAGGCGCTGTCCGCCGGCCGTGAGGTACATGTCGTCGGCCACGCCCCAGAAGCCACCCCGTCCGCGCGGGTCCTCGACGCGGACGGCGATGAGGTTGGAGCCGCCCTTCAGCACGCCGGCCGGGATGGGATAGGAGCGGGCCGTGTCGAACCCGTCGACCATTCCGCCCACGCGCTGGCCGTTGACGTACACGACGTCGGTATCGTAGATGGCGCCGAGGTCGATGCGGGCCGCGCGGCCGGCCTGGCCGGCGGGCACGTCGATCGCCCGGCGATACCAGATCACGCCGTCGAACGCCGCGAACTCGGGCAGGTCGTCCCACTTCGCGGGCAGGTCCACGGTTTTCCACGCGGCGTCGTCGAAGCCGACGGGCGACCAGTCGGGCGCCGGGTCGTCTTCGCCCCGGGCGTAGCCGGCCGCCAGACGCGTGAACGCCGCGCCCCCGATGTCGGCCGAGTAGGCGTCGAGGTACCCGGAGGTGTGCCGGGCTGCGGCGATGAAGAGCGCCTCGGGGAGCCAGGTGTCTTCCGCGAAGCCGGGCTCTTTGCCGGCGGCATACAGCGCGGCGCCGGCGGCGTCGGAGGCCGGCAGCTCCGAGAGCTTGAGGATGACGGCCAGACGCGTGTGGGGGTCCGGGTCGTTGACGAGGCCGCTTTCGAGGATCCCGTCCAGGGTGGCCTCCGTGGCGGGCAGCACCTGCGCGGCCGCCTTGCGGACGCCGGCGGCGGGGTGCCGCAGCGCCTCGCGCGCCACGCCCAGCGCCTCGTCATTCGAACCGTCGAGCGCGCCGAGACCGTGCATCGTCCACAGGGCGTTTACGGCCGCGCCGTTCAGGCCGATGGCGTCGACCTTCCGGTTGCGGACGTGCGCATACAGACCGTTCAGCACATCCGTCTCGCCGCGCTCCACGAGGAGGCGCTGGGCGGTCATGCGCCAGAACAGGTTGTCGTCGCCCAGGGCGTCGACCAGTCCGTTCGGGTCGTCTTTCGAGAGCGACCGCGGCGTGTAGCGGGGGGCCTTCTTGTACGCCACCCGGTAGATGCGCCCGTGCACCTTGTCCCGCAGCGCGTTGACGTAGGCGTTGCCCCGGCCGTTGGTGAATCCCTGGGGCGTCGGGTTGTGCTGGACGATGAAATTGTACCAGTCGAGCACCCACACGGCGCCGTCGGGGCCCACCTCGGCATGGATCGGAGAGACCCATTCGTCGACGCTGGCGAGCAGGTTCCAGCCGTCCTTCTCCTTGAAGCCGGCGCCGCTGGGTTCGAGGATCGCCTCGTGCGTCAGGCCGCCGGTGGGTTCGTTGACCAGGGCGATCCGGTTCCAGTAGCGCTGCGGGAAGCTCCGGGCGGTGTAGAGGTTGTGGCCGGCCGCCGCCGTGAATCCGCCAAAGACATCTACCTGGCGGAAGTTCGGGGTGTTCGGGTGAAAGGCATAGTGCCCGTCGATTTTCTGCCGGCCGTTGCCCCGCAGCCCGCTCACGCCGGCGTAATACCGCTCCGGAATCGCGACATAGACGCTGTGCTCGTTGTTGGCCGTGGAGCCGAAGATGTCGAAGGTCTCGGAGAAGCCAAGCCCCCAGGTGTTGTTCGTGAACTTCGCCACCTGTTCGAGGGCGCTGCCGTCGCGCGGGAAGCGATAGACCCCCTGGATGAGCTCGACCGAGTCGCCGTCGACCACGCCGCTGAAGTCGCTGTAGCCGACGGTGCCCCAGTACCAGTTGTCGAAGCCGTATCGAAGGTTCGAGGGGCCGGCGTGCGTGTCGTACGTGCCCCAGCCCGACGAGATCACCTCGCGGACATCCGCGCGGTCGTCGCCGTCGGTATCCTTCAGGAAGAGGAAATTCGGCGCCATCGAGATGATCACGCCGCCGTCGGCGAAGGTGATGCTGGTGGGGATGTTGAGGCTGTCGGCGAAGACGGTGAAACGGTCCGCCTTGCCGTCGCCGTCCGTGTCTTCGACGATCTTGATCTTGTCGGAGCCGATGTGATCGGGATTGACGGTGTTCGGATAGTCCGTCGTTTCGATCACCCAGAGCCGGCCGCGCTCGTCCCACGCCATCGCGATGGGTTTGGCGATGTCGGGCTCGGAGGCGAAGAGCTGCAGCTCGAAATCGGGGGGCACCTGGATGTAGGCCATCGACGACTCCGGCGCGAACGGCTCCTGGAGCTCGAGCGGCGGGTCGCGTTTTTCGTAATTCGGGATGCTGTCGTGCGGCACGTACCGGAAGGGCTGGAACGAGAGCTGCTCCCAGCGGGCGCGCAGGTCGTCGCCCACGGCCCACAGGATGCCGCGCTTGACGAGGTCCTGAAACCCGGGATTATTCCAGGTGCGTTCGTCGTGTCCGTAGGCCGTATAAAAGACGCGGCCCTTACCGTGCGTGCGCGTCCACGTCCACGGTTCGCGATGGTCGCCTTCCACCCGCTCCATGAGCACGGTGCGGTCCGGGTTGTGCCTGGTGTGGACGTACGTCTCGTCCCAGGTCTCGAACGGCGCAAAGCCGGCGGTGATCGGGTGGGTGGCGTCGATGATCTCGGTCGTGAAGGTGCCGGTCTCGTGCGACGCGAACTGGGCGCCTACGAGGTCAACGAAGTCGTCGGAGTTGCGGAAGCAGTACGAGGCGGAGTGAAGGGGGATGAATCCCTTGCCCGAGGCCACGAAGTCCATCAGCGCCTTTTCCTGCCCCCCGGTGATCGAATCGTGGTTGGCGTACAGGATGAGGGCGTCGTAGCGCGCCAGATTCTCGGGGTTGAGGTCGTCCGGATCGTTGGTGTAGCTGACGTTGATGCCGTCCAGCGCGAGCGCCGAGGCGAGGATGGGCGCGTAGGCCTCGCTGTCGTGATGCCGGCTTGCGTGACCGAGGAACAGGACCTCGATCTTGCGGGGGCCCGTGTCCGCCGGCCCGCCCGGCCGGCAGCCGGTGGCGACGAGCGCCGCCAGCAAGGCTATGGGGAGGACGAGGCGGCAAAACCGCGAAAATTTAAGGGAAAGAGCGAATAAACGCGTCATTGCAGCGGGCTGTGAGGTTCGGTAGGTGTCGCCCGGGAACGGGCGAGCAGGCTGGGCATATCTTACCTGTTGCCGCCAAGAAGTGCAACGCGAAAAGACCTGGAATCAGATCGCCGGCGTGCCGTATCTTGGGCCCCACCTCGCAAGCCCGGGATCGGGTCGCCGCGAATAGCTTGATTACTCATGTTACGCAAGGCATCGTGTCCATCTGTGGATGCAAGATGCAGGATGCAGGATTTCGTCTGAAAAGCCTGTTGCCCGGTACAAAATCCTGCATCCTGCATCAGATAACCAGGCACGCGGCTGCGTAAGATCAGTTGATTATCATTGCATACCCCATGTACCCTGCCATAAAGCGCATGTCCTCGCGCCTCTTTTTGCCTCTTGTCGCGCTGTTCTTCGCCGCCGGCTGCGGCGCCGTAGGCGCGGGCGACCTGCCCGAAACGCCGTCCCTCGTGGCGCCGCGGAACGGGTCGCCGAACGAAGCCGTCGTGCTCGAACTCCAGTGGAATGCCTCCACCGACGCCGAGCTGTACCACCTCCAGGTGTCAGCGGACGCGCAGTTCGGCTCGCTGGTGGTAGATGACGAGGGCGTGAACAACGTCCAGTACATCGTGCGCGATCTGGATCTGGGGTCGACCTACTTCTGGCGCATCCGCGCCGTCAACGGCTCCGGCTACAGCGATTGGTCGGAGACGCGCCAGTTCAAGGCGGCCGAGACGCCGCATACGCCGGCCATCCCGCGCCTCGTCTCGCCGCAGACCGGCGTCGAGGACATGCCCACCGACATCTATTTCGAATGGGAGCCGACGGAGGGCGCCAGCACGTACCACATCCAGGTCTCGCTCGAGCAGAACTTCGTGCGCCGCTCGGCGGACCTCGAAGGGGTGCGCGGCGAACGCGTCCTCATCCGCGAACTGGTGCCGACCTACATTTACTGGTGGCGCGTCCGTTCCGTCAATCCGGTAGGGGCCAGCGAATGGTCGGAAGTCCGCGTACTGGAAATCCACGATCTGGCCGAGGATGTCTAGGCCGTGACTGCGCCGCGCGAGCCGGGTTCAGCACGCCGTCATCGTACCCATCTGCGTCTCCATCCCCTGTTTTTAGACCATGTCCCACCGTCTGGCTGCCATCGGCCTCATCCTCATCCTGGGCGGGAGCGGCTGGCTGGCCGGCTGTGACGCCACCAGCGCCGAACCTCCCGTCGATGTGGATCTCGACGCGGCGTTGATCGACCTCATCACGATCGGCGGCCAGCGCCGCCTCGACAACTTCGAGCTGCCGGCGAGCGACGACTATGCCGCGATCCCGCAGGATCCGGCCAACCCGATCACGACGGCCAAGGTCGAACTCGGGAAACTCCTGTTCCACGAGACGGCGCTCGCCACCAACCCCCGCATGCCTGCCGGCGCCGGCACCTACTCCTGCGCGACCTGTCACCATGCGAGCGCGGGGTTCTCCGCCGGCCGGCGTCAGGCGATCGGCGAGGGCGGCTCGGGCTGGGGACAGAACGGCGAGGGGCGGACCCGCCAGATGACGTATGCCGACGCGGACGTCGATGCGCAGGGCATCCGCTCGCCGTCCGTCGTCAACAGCGCCTTTCAGGATGTGATGGGATGGGCGGGAGCGTTCGGCGTCCGCGGCCCGAATCAGGGCACAAATGCCTTCTGGGAGGGCGATCCGCTGCTCGAAGTCAACAAGCTCGGCTACGATGGGCTCGAGTCGCAGGCGATCTCGGCGCTGATGAAGCACCGGATGGATAGCATCGGCCAGTCGGTGCTGGCGACGAACGCCACGTACCGCGCGATGTGGGAGCAGGCGTTCCCGGGTGAGGCCGTGACCGTCGAAAAGGCCGGCCTGGCCATCGCCGCCTACGAACGCACGCTGATGACGGACCGCGCGCCGTTTCAGCGCTGGCTGCGGGGCGATCTGGAGGCGATGACCGCCGAGGAAAAACGCGGCGCCATCCTGTTTTTCGACAAGGCCGGATGCGAAACGTGCCACACGGGGCCGGCGCTCAACCAGATGGCGTTTTATGCCCTGGGGATGCCCGACATGGAAGGCGCCGGCGTACTCGGCACCCCTGAATCACTGGGGCGCGGCGGCTTCCTGAACGACCCCGCCCTGGACCGTAAGTTCAAGGTGCCGCAGCTGTATAACCTCAAGGATGCGCCCTTCTACGGGCACGGCGGCTCCTTCACGTCGCTCCGTGAAGTCGTCGAATACTACAACGACGCCATCCCCGCCGTCGACATCTCCGCCGACCGGCTGCCGATCTTTTTTAAACCGCTCGACCTCACGGAGCGCGAGATCGCGGACCTCACCGCGTTCCTCACGGATGCGCTCCACGACCCGTCCCTCGCCCGCTACGCCCCGGCGACGCTGCCGTCCGGCCAGTGCACGCCGGCGAACGACCCGGCCGCCCGCACCGATCTGGGGTGTTGAAGACGCGCCGTCCCGCCCCACGGCCATCGCATTCTCGACGTGGCCGTGAGAAGCGTATGGGAGTTTGGGTGCATTTTTACCTCAACCCCCCATACCCCCACACTCCCATACCAGGAGATACGCACGTTTGAAGAGACAGCGATTGCCCTGCGTCCTGCCCGTATCCGCTTGGAGTGCGCGCCCCCTTTTCGTACCTTCGCGCGGTCAATACCTCCATACCGAACACCAAAACCCTGGCATTCATGAGCACCAAACAGTGGAAAACGCCGCCGGCGATGCAGATCGATCCCAAAGCCACCTACACGGCGACGATCGAAACGGACCGTGGCACGATCGAGCTCGAACTGTACGCGGAACACGCCCCCAAGACCGTCAATAATTTTGCCTTTCTGGCCGGGGAAGGGTACTACGACGGGGTCGTTTTCCATCGGGTCATCGCCAATTTCATGATCCAGGGCGGCGACCCCTTCGGCACCGGGCGCGGAGGGCCAGGCTATACCTTCGAAGACGAAACCCGCGATAACCCGCTCAAGCACGAGACCGGCGTCATCAGCATGGCGAACGCCGGCCCGAATACCAACGGCAGTCAGTTCTTCATCACCCACGGACCGCAGCCGCATCTCAATGGCCGGCATACTGTGTTCGGCAAGGTGGTCAAGGGGCAGGATGTGGTCGACAGCATTCGCCAGGGCGACACGATGACGAAGGTGACCGTCGCCGTCAAAGGCTGAAACGCGTGCCGCGCGACGAAGGGACGCTGGCCGGCGCCGATATCTGGCTGATCCACGGCAACCTGCAGACGCCGGATGTGTGGGCTCCGATCGTCCCCAGGCTGGAAGCGACAGGCCTGAACGTACACCTCGTCGATCTCTGGGCGACTCTCGCGGATTCCATGGCGGATTGGGCGCGCGCGTTCTGTGCCGACGTGCGCACGAACGACGCGCCCCGGCGCTACCTGCTCGGGTATTCGCTCGGCGGCCGGCTGGCGCTCCACGCGCTGCTGGACGCGCCGGATCTGTGGGCCGGCGCCCTGCTGGTCAGCGCCGATATAGGCATCGCCGACGCGGCCCAGCGCGCCCGACGCCGGGAGACCGACGCCGCCTGGGCCCGGCGTTTTCGCGACGAACCGATCGAACAGGTTCTCGCGGATTGGAACCGTCAACCCGTATTTGGCGGCCGAAAGGCCGATTTTTCCCTGCAGAATGTCCGGGATATGACGTATTTGCGTGAGTTGCTAGTCAGGATGTTTCACGTATATTCTAAAGGGACTCAACGCGACCTGCTCCCCGATCTCGCCGCGGCGGCGCTGCCGGCGACGTTATGGATTACCGGCGAGGAGGATGCGGCGTTTGAGTCGATTGCGAGACGTGTTGCGGGTGAGGTGCCCGGGGCGTCGCATCTCAGTATCCCCGATGCGGCGCATCGTGTCCCATGGGACGCGATGGATCAATTCGTTTCGGCCGTACATTCTTTCGCAAGCGCGCGCTTGTGAGGGCAGGGTCGAAGCCATGAGCTACAAGTATGCTGTGGATACGGAGCACCGCATCCTTAGCATCGCGTTCAATGGCGATGTGCATGGGGAAGACCTGCTCGAAGCGGTCGTCGTCATGGTGCAGCTGGATAGCCAGTATCCAGACTATCGGCATGTGTGGGATGGGCTGGAGATCCGGATGCTGGATGTGGATTACAAGGATCTCCTTAAGCTCGTGGCGTACATCAAGGAAGAGATGTTGCCCGTGATGAAAAATTGCCCCGGCACCGCCGTCTTCGTGCGCCGGCATGTGGACTACCTGCTGATCAAGACCATCCACCTCATGGTCGGCGCCCCGCAACCTTTTGTCGTGCTGCGCGACCCGGAAGCGCTGAAGGCGTGGATCGAACAGGCCGCCTGACGGCCCGTGGCCTGTTTCAGGTTTCGATGGGATGTCCGAACTTGGGCGCGCACGCAGGGACGTGCGTCCAGCCTTCCTTCATCCAGCCTCGATCCCCATGTCCATATCCCGCCCCGCGCCGGCCCGTACGCGTCGCGCCTTTATCCGTCAGGGCGCCGCGGCCCTGACCGTCGCCGCCACCGCCGGCCTCGGCTGGTCCTCCCGCCCGCGTGCGCCCCGCGTCAACCCCCGCATCATCGACGTGCACTGCCATCCGCGCTGGCTCGGCTTCAACGGAGCCCGCACCATCGAAAACATGGACGCCGCCGGCATCGACATGGCCTGGCTCATCAGCTGGGAGGCGCCGGAGCGCGAGATCTCGCCGAACTACTACGGCACAAACAACCCCACGGGCATCGGCATCACATTCGACGACGTCATCGAACTGACCGAACGCTACCCGGATCGGTTCATCCCCGGGACGACGATGGATCCCCGCGACCCCCACGCCCACGCCCGCCTGAAGGCGGCGGTGGAGATCCACGGCGTGCGCGTGTTCGGCGAATTCAAGCTGCGGATGCGGTACGACGACCCGGACGCCCTCCGCCTGTTTCACTACGCCGGCGAACTAGGCCTCCCCGTCATTTTTCACCTCGATGTGACCTTCCCCCGCCACGGCGTCCCCGCCGACCGCCAGTGGTGGTACGGGGGGAGCCTGGAGAACATGGAGCCGGCGCTCCGGCTCTGCCCCAACACCCAGTTCCTCGGGCACGCCCCGGGCTTCTGGCGGGAGATCTCGGAGGATGCGGACGAGGCTACGGAGCAGTACCCGGCCGGCAAACCCGTCGTCGGCAAAGGGCTGATTCTCCGGTATATGGATAAATACCCGAATCTGAACTGCGACCTCTCCGCCGGCTCGGCGCATACCGCGCTGTCGCGCGACCTCGACTTCACCCGGAAATTCCTGATCGACTACCAGGATCGCCTCTTCTTCGGGCGCGACGCCTTCGACAACCGGATGTACGACCTCCTGACCAGCCTGTCGCTTCCGGACGACGTGCTCGCGAAGATCCTCGCCGGCAACGCGCTGCGCCTGGTGCCGCTGCCCTGAAACGCCCGCGTCACGCCGGCGCCCACGACGTGCAGTGGCCGCCGGGATGGATCGGCCCCTTCACGATCACGCAGCCGCCGCACGGCGCGCCCTCGGCGGGGCGGAGCCAGAACTGGCAGGTATCGCATTTCATGTCCTTGAAAGGCGACTCGGCCACGTAGTTCGTCGTCGTCCGCGTCGCGCGGTCGGGGTCCGAGAGGGACCGGACATCCATGCACGGATCCGACGGGGGCGGCTCTGCGTCGCCGCAGGCCGGCAGGGCGACGCAGGCGGCCAGCGACAGCAGAAAGCCGCGTCGGGAGGTAGGGATGGAATTCATCGGGCGGGGGTCAGGGCCAGCACGTCGCCGGACAGGTCCTGGACCACGGCGGACGACGAGCGCATGAACGCGTTGATGTTGTCGATCGCCCGGTCGCTCAGGATGAGGGGGACGCTGGAGTCGTGACCTTCCTTTAGCCCCGTGAAGCCGGCGGCGACCCAGAACGGCTCGGGGTGATCCACCAGGAAATCGATAAACCGGTTGAGTTCGTCCGGGACGTTGCGGACGGCCAGGACGGCGGCCGTCTCCTGGAGGAACGCCGCGCGGTCGTCGTCCTGGTTCTGGAAGAAACGCCGGCGTTCGAGGGCGTTCAGGGTGGCGAGCGACGCGCCGGAAGGGGCGCTGAGCACGGCCAGCCGCATCCACGGGTTGCCGGCATGCGCTTCGACGAAGGCCGCGAACAGGTCGGCTACCGCGCGGCCCGACCGGTTGCCCAGCGTCAGCGCCGCCTGGAGGGCTACGCGGCCCGAGGCGTCGTCGAGCAGGGGCGCCACGGCGGCGTCGAGTTCGGGGAAAGACTCGGAGAGCCGGAGGGCGTGCATCCGGATGCCGGCTTCCGGATCCTTGAGCGCACGCGTCACGTCGGAGGCGCGCAGGGCGTCCTGGGCATCGAGCAGATACAGCGCCAGGAGGCGCGCGGGCGCTTCGGACGCCGTGAGCGTCTTGCGGAGCGGCTCCACGGCGGCCGGGTCGGCGCGTTCGAGCAGCAGACGTTGCGCGGTGCGGCGGCGCCAGCCGTTCGGGTCGGCCAGGGCCGCGACGAGTGCCGGCGTCGACGCGTCGTTCAGCGCGGCCGGGTCGGCAGCGGGCGGAGCGCCGGTCGGGGCAATCCGGTAGATGCGCCCACGATCGGCGCCGGCGTAAAAGTCCATGTCGGCCTTGAGATCCTCCGGGATGGAGACCGGCGTCTCGATATGCTGCCGGTACATATCCACCACGTACAGCGCGCCGTCGGGGCCGACGGTGAAGCTCGCGGGCCGGAACCAGGGGTCGGTGGAGGCCAGAAATTCGCGGTCGCGTTCGCCGGCCGGCCGCATGGCGACAAAGGCCGGATCGCCCGGCGCGGCGGCGAGGGAGTCGCGGTGCACGAGGTTGCCGGCGACATCGCCGGTGAAGACGGTGCCGTGGAAACGCGGCGGGAAGAGGTCGCCGTCATACACCGTCCCGCCCGCCGAGCCGGTGAAGTGGTCGGCGGCGTACTCGATGCGGCCCGTGCCGGCCTCGTCGTACTGTTTCTGGCGGCGCGCCGTGCGTTCGGCCCGCCAGTAAGGCGCCGGCGTGCGCTGGTACATGCGCAGGTCGTGGTCGGAGATGTTCTGGATGGTGCCCGTGGCGGGCAGATGCGGGTGCCGATGCAGGTACCGCCACGGGATGACGAACTGGTTGATGTGCTGCGTATTGTGCGTTCCGAAGCGGTTGCCCCACACATCGACGGCCTGCCCGAACTGGGTCGGCCCGGCGGCCTGCTCGAACCGGAGGGGATCGAGCCGGAACCGGAAATCCGCGCCGCGCACATTGACCGGCGGCGCCTCGGGGACCGAGGGGGCGGAAATCATGCCGGCCTGGCCGAAATTCGAGGCATAGATCCAGCCGTCCGGGTTCAGCCACAGGTTGGTGATCTGGGCCTCGGAGTTGTTCTCGAAGAAACCGGTGAACAGGATATCGCGGCGGTCGGCGCGGCCGTCGCCATCCTCGTCTTTCAGGTAGAGGATGTCCGGCGCGGCGGTAACGATGAGGCCGCCTTTCCAGGGGAGGGCGCTGGTGGCTTCGGAGAGGCCGTCGGCGAAAACCGCGCGGTGGTCCATCCGGCCGTCGCCGTCGGTATCCGAAAGGAGCACGATGCGGCTCTTGCCCTGGCCGAACGCCGGCTTGTCGGGGTAGTCCGGCATCTCGATCACCACCGCGCGTCCCTGCTCGTCGAAGAGCAACTCGACGGGGTCGGCGAGCTGGGGCTCGGCGGCGAAGACGGCGGCGGCGAAGCCGTCGACCAGCTCGAAGGCGGCGAGGGCCTGCCCGGGCTCCAGCGGGCCGGCATAGCGCGAGGGCTGCTGGGCGCAGCCGGCGATCGACAGGAGAAAACAACAGATGGGCGTCAGGATCGCGCGCATGATAACCATTCGGGTGGGGTGAGGGAGCGGGAGACGGCTTGCAAACGTGGGCGCACGGCCCCTATTCTACGCGTCATCTCCTGCCGTCAGGTGCCGGAGAACAACCACGATAGCCCTGCAATGCCATGGATCGAAAAGCCAATCGACGAACCTTTCTGAAAACGGCCGGCGCTACGGGCGTGGGGCTCGGGTTTCTGGGCGGCGCTCCGGCGATATGGACGTCGGGCGGCAGGCCGGCGGACAAGATCGTGGTAGGGGTCATGGGTGTCAATAGCCGGGGCCATGCCCTGGCGCAGGCCTTCGCCCGGCAGCCGGATGTCCACGTGGGTTTTCTGTGCGACGTCGACGCCGCGGCGCTGGGGAAATGCTCGGCGACGGTCGCCGGCATGCAGGACGGCGCCCCGAAGGGTTTCGGCGACATCCGGAAGATGCTCGAATCGAACGACCTCGACGCCGTGGCGATCGCGGTCCCGGATCACTGGCACACGACGGCGGCGCTGATGGCGATGTCGGCCGGAAAACATGTCTATCTGGAAAAGCCCGGGAGCCACAACCCGCAGGAAGCCCACTGGCTGGTGGAAGGGCAGCGCCGGCACAACCGCCTCGTTCAGCTCGGCACGCAGCGCCGGTCGAGTCCGGTCTTTATGGACGCGATGGCGATGGTGCACGACGGGATGATCGGCGAGGTGTATCTGGGCAAGGCCTGGTACGCGAATACCCGTGGCTCCATCGGCCGCGGCCAACCCGCCGCGGTGCCCGACGGGCTCGACTACGCCCTCTGGCAGGGCCCGGCCCCGCGCCGGCCGTTTCGCGACAACCTCATCCATTACAACTGGCACTGGTTCCGCCACTGGGGCACCGGCGAGGCCTGCAACAACGGGACGCATCACATCGACATCTGCCGGTGGGCGCTCGGGGTGGATTACCCGACGCGCGTGACGTCCGCCGGCGGCCGCTTCGCCTTCCAGGACGACTGGGAATTTTTCGATACCCAGATCATGTCCTTCGAATTCGCCGGCGGCAAAACGATTACGTGGGAGGGCCGCAGCTGCAACGGCATGCCTGTCAACGGCAAGGGCTTTGGCGTCACCATCCACGGCACGGGGGGCTCGCTCCTCATCGACAGCTCGGGCTACACGTTTTTCGATGCGAAGAGCACGGAGATGAAGACCTTTGCCGCCGGCAGCGGCGACGACGGGCTCAACCCGGTCGGCGGTGGCGAGATGACGGATCTCCATGTCGGTAATTTCTGCGAGGCGATCCGGGGCAACGCCGCCCTCCGCCAGCCTATCGCCGAGGGCTACAAGAGCGCTATGCTCTGCCATCTCGGCAACATCGCGCAGTTTACTACGGGCGCGCTCCAGTGCGACCCGGCGAGCGGCGCCATCCTGCACAACGACGCCGCCAACGCGCTCTGGGGCCGCACGTACGAACCCGGCTGGGAGCCGCGTCTGTAGCGGTTGGGGGCGGACAGGTACGAGAGGGGCATTCCGGAGCAGGCAATGGCGGATTCATGGCATGAAGTGGTCGGATTGATCGGCGTGGCGTCCATTCTGGGAGCGTACGGGTTGCTCCAGGCCGGCCGCATCCACAGCGGCGATCTCGCGTATTCGATCGTCAATGCGCTGGGTGCGTCCTGCGTCCTGGTCTCGCTGTGGTTCGCGTTTAACCTGTCGGCGTTCATCGTGGAGGCGTTCTGGGTCCTGATCAGCCTCTACGGGATTGGCAAGGCGCTCCGCCGGCGCCGCCCCGAGGCCGAACCCTGACGCGCCGACCCGGCGCGAGACCTTTTATCCATCGTCACCCCAGATCCATGTTTTCCCGCGACACGATACTCCGGCAGATCCAGCAACTCGTCCAGGCCCTAGCGAAGGCGCTGTTCAACCGGCAGATCCATGCTTACGACGAGGCGCTCGACGTGATCGACGAAGCGCTGAAAGGGCTGTTCGACCGGGACGCGCCGGCTGTGAGGGAGCTCGACCGGGTGCACATGCTGGCCCTGTGCCGGGAAGGGGACCGCTGGAGCGCGGAGAAGGCCCTGGCGCTGGCCGACCTCGTTCAGGAGCGCGGCCACATCGTCCTGCTCAAGCAGGGGGAAGCCGGCCGGCCCGAGGCGCGGCGGTGGTTCCAGCACGCCCAGAGCCTGTATGCGGAGGCGCTCAAACATCCCGACGCGGCGCTTCCCCACGACATCCACGATCGCCTCGACACCCTGCGCGCCGAAGTTGCCCTCTCGGCCACGTCGCTGGCCGACATCGACTGGGCGACGTGGAGACCCGTCGATCCCGCCACGCTCCTGTTTGTGATCCAGGACGATCGCATCCTGCTCATTCGCAAGAAAAGAGGCCTCGGGGCCGGAAAGATCAACGGGCCGGGCGGCCGGCTCGAAGCCGGCGAACAGCCGCGCGAAGCCGCCGTCAGGGAAGTCCAGGAAGAACTGCTCGTAACGCCCACCGACCTCGAAAAAGGCGGCGAACTCCGGTTTCAGTTCGTCGACGGGTACGCCATCCACGTGCACGTCTTTCGGGCGGGTGGATTGATCGGCGAGCCGACGGAGACCGATGAGGCGACGCCCATCTGGGCGGATATCGATGCCATTCCCTATGACGAGATGTGGGAAGACGACCGGATCTGGATCCCGCATCTCCTGGAAGGCCGGCCGTTCGAGGGTCGGTTTCTGTTCGATGACGACCGGATGCTGGACTGGGTCGTCGCGCATTGAACGGTTGCACTTTTTCACATCATGCTGTTGCCCTTGATCTCGCTCGGGCCTTAATTCCTTAACACTATCTTCATCCCCTCTTCTCTACGTCCTGCTAATCATCAGAGGAAACGCATTATGACCCGTACACCCTTTCAAGTGCTCGTCTTCCCGTACCGTGTCGTGGATCAGAACGTCCAGTTCGCCGTGTTCCAGCACCCCGAGAACGCGAACTGGCATGGCATCTCTGGCAAGAGCCAGGAACTGGAGACCCCGATCGAAGCGGCCAAGCGCGAAAGCGGTCACGAAGCCGGGCTGGATCTGGGCGAAGAACGATTTATGGTGCTTGATTGCGTAAACGCCGTGCCGGCTACCCAATTTGCCGGCACGATGACCTCGACCGGCGGCCGTTTTGTGCTGCCGCAGTATTGTTTCGGCGTCGAAGTCGGCTCCGAGTCCCTGCACCCCTCCGACCCCGGGGCCGATTACCGATGGATCGGCTACGAGGAAGCGACGAACATGCTGGCGTCCGACGCCTCCAAAACGGCGCTCTGGGAACTCTATGCCCGGTTGCAGCGCCGGGTTAAGACGGACGATCTGGTGTTCCAGAGCTAGATACTCCCGATTTACCACCACACCCGGCCGGCAAGCAACCCTTCGCCGGCCGTTTTTTTTGCGCCCCGCACCGCCTCGCCAGGCGCCGGCGGAGTCGTCCTGCCCGGTCTAGTCGTCTCCTTTTTTCTCGATCTTCCACTTCGGGTCGATGCGGGTGAGCCGCTCGTCGGTCTTCTCGAAGCGGGGATCCTTGTTGACGAAGCGGGGGTCGGTGGAGGACCAGTCGGGGTCCTTGTGCTCGAAACGGGGATCGCTCTGTGCGTACCGGGGGTCCTGCCGGGCCCAGGTGCGCATGGGATCGGGTTCGGCCGGCCTGGGCGGATCGGCCGGCTCGTCTCCGGGGGAGGACGTATTTGGGTTGGATTCCAGCGCGATGCAACAGAGCGGTTAGAACAACCGGCGCGAAGGCCGTCTTGAAACAGTCTAACCGGACCATGGCATCAATACTATCCCGTAAATACGCCAGATCGCGACCGGGTCTTCAGACGTCGTTCTCCGCCGGCGGCTCCAGGGCGCCCTGCGCATGGCGCCAGTTGGTGGCATAGTGCAGCAGGGACGAGATGCTCTCGAAGCCGAGTTTTTCCTTGACCCGCCGGCGGTGCGTCTCGACGGTTTTTCGATCGAGGCTGAGCCGGCTCGCGATGTCGAGGGGCGTGGAGCCTTCGCCCAGCATCAGCAACACCGCCAGCTCCCGATGGGTGAGGCGCTCCAGGGTATGCGCCGTCTCGCGGGTGCGCCGCCGGGTGATTTTGTTGAGCAGGCGCGTCGTGGCGGACGCGCTGAGGTAGGTTTCCTGCCGCAACACCCGCCGGATGCCTTCGAGCAGCTCCGCGGGGTCGGCGCGTTTCATGAGATAGCCGGCGGCGCCGACTTCAATGGCGCGTTCGGCAAAGACCTGTTCCGCGTACATCGTGTAGATGATGATGCGGAGCCTGGGATGCAGAATGAGCAGCTGCGCCGCGAGGTCCAGCCCGTACCCGTCGTCGAGCGAGAGTTCGAGGAGGACGACATGCGGCGTCGTGCGTCGTATCGCGCGCTGGGCATCGCTCGCCGTCGCCGCGAAGCCGGCGAAGACCAGGTCGTCGGTGGCGCTCAGCAACGAGCGGACGGCGTCGCCGATGATCGGATGCGGGTCGACGACCAGCACGCGGGCTGGATCGGGCACGTCGGCCGAAGCGCGCCTCGACGGGGAACGCAAGGGGGTGAGCATGGCGGATACAGGTTGCTGATCCGGGGGACTGGACGGTAGATGTGGTGTTCGACGGCGAAACGCGTGATCGTTCGGTGTCGTCGGTGGCAGCGTATGATCGGACAGGAGATGCAGCGGACGCGTCGTGTGCGCCGTGATCGTGCGCCGTGTTTCAGAGTGATACGGCGTAAAAAGCGGGCACAACAATAGTGCCGCCGCCCGCCGATGCGTCATTTATTCATGGGGTCGGCGGGGGCTCCGGTCGCGCTCATCCGGGTCGAAGGCCTCGGAAAACAGAAAAGGAGGTCTATGGGCGCTATGTAGCGTTTCGTGAAATAGATGAGAACGCGATGCAACAGTGTCTGGCAACGCGAGTAATAGAACAGCCGATACGCACGGCGATTCAGCGTGACATCCCGATGGGCGCTGGCTTTTGTGATGCGAGACGCCGGAGTCCTTCAACGACCCGTCGGCACGTCAAGGGGATGTGGCATCGTCTGCAGGGACGTATCTATCGACATTCTGCATCCTCGGATTCTACCCTGTTGGGTTATGCGGCAATGCAAGTGGTGTGGGAATAAAGGATGGTTCATCTCGCTTTCCAGGGATGGGCTTTGCCAGAAGTGCGAGACGTCGGTGAAAGGCCGGATCGTGGCAGCGATGAAAACGCTCAACGAGAACCTTTCCCAGATGCGACGCTCGCGCGATGTCGACGTACGTCTCGCGCGCAGCCAGGAGGCGATCCGTAACCTCCGCGAGCTGGTGCCCTATTTCGAAAAGGGCCTCCTATCGCTCAAACCGTCCCCGCAGGAATGGGTGGCGCGCATCTATGTCACCGAGCGCAAGTTCGTGCGCGAGTATATCGAGGGGTTGCTGCGGTCCGTAGGCGCCGACGCCGGCGACGGCATCAGCGACAAGCCTCCGAAGGTGGAACAGCTGAACCGGATCATCGAGGCCATCGAGAAATACCGCGTCCAGCTCGGGGAGGCGAATGCGATGCTCCTGCGCAAACGGGTCGAGCATAACCTGAGCGGCTTCCTGCTCGAAAGCGCCGAGCGCGACACGTCCAAAGGCAATCGGGAACGCGCGCTCGATCAGTATATCGAGGCGCTGGATATGATGCGGACGGACATCGGCGACGACCCCGATCAGAAGAACCGGATCGAGAACATCAAGACGCGGATCCGGGACCTGGGGGGAAAAGTGCCCAAACGATGGGAAGAGGCCGAACGCCTCGATCGCCTGGTCGACTGAGGGAAATCCCCCATCTCTAAAAAAGGCGGCCGTGCTCCGGAAGGACCTGTCGTGCCGCATGAACGTCGGGTCGTTCACCTGCGAGGTCGATTCCGGAGCACGGCGTGCACACGCTTTTACGTCAACTTCGAGTCATTATCCGCCGAGACCGAGAATGGCTACGGACAGGAAGATAAACAGGAATGCCAGAATAGCTAAAGCCAGACTTACTGCGGTGCCCCATGAGTTCGTACTGCTCTGTCGCATAAAATCCCAACAGATTTGTAGTGGAAGAGTAGCCAGTGGGGAAGGGGAGCCCTAAATATAATCGGATGCGTTCCGAGAATGTGCGCAAAGTGTCATAAAAGTCTTGCAAGACTGCGCGGGCTCCGGTGATCCTTCCCATGCCGGCGTCGCGCATGCCGGATACCTGCGCGGACGATGAGGTGTATGTGTCGTATGCGATCTGGATATGATCGAACGGGGCCTGACGAGGATCGTGCCAAGTTCGTCGTGAATCCCGGGCGCATCCCCGGAGGAAATTCCCGGCGCGTGGGCCGGCGGGGAATGAAGCCGCCGGCATCGCGCCATTCGCCGGCTCTGGTAACGGATTGTAAAATGATCTTAAGTGGAAGGATGCGGTCGAGCGCCGCCGATCCGCCCCGTTTTTCGCCGCGGCCAGGGCAGGATGTCACCAGAGTGTCGCAAATCAATACTCATTCTGTCAAAACGCGTGCTGGCGCGCGGCGCGTCGAAACAAGCGCCAGTGGCTTACGTCCGAACAGTCCAAACTTCCAGCGCCTTCCCGGATCATCGCCATGTTGGGACCTGTCGAATTAGCCGCCGTGGCTCTCGTTTTCTTTTGCGCCTTTATGGTGCTGCTGGCCTTCCTGCCGGTGTCCCGCTCCACCCGACGCCTGTATCAGGATTGATCGATCGCCGGCCCGACATTGTCGAGCGTCTCTTCCGCCAGCGCGAACGAAAGCGTCATCCCGCCGCCTCCAAGTCCTGTCACGATCTCCACGCCTTCTGCCGGCGCGAGGCGCACGTGCGTTTGCCCCGCCGGCGCGCGCAGGTAATGCCCGAGCCACCGGCTTTCGATGGATGATAGCGGCGCGTCGAGAAACCGGTCCAGCTGTCCGAGTATGAGCCGCTCGATGGCACTCGAATAGGCGGCCGGCGTTTCCGTGTCGTCGGTGTGCGAATCGCCGATGACGAGCGCGCCCGCGGCATCCTGAACGGCCAGCACGTGGATGCCGTACCGCAGCGCGTCGGCCTCGCGCCGATGCAGCCGCTCCTGGAGACGGGAAATCGAGGGACACCCCGCAAAACTGGCGTAAAACGCCATCGACAGCTCGGATGCGAGCGCCGGCCCCAGGCGCCAGTCCGAAGGCATCGGCGCCGTGCGCAGCATCTGGAGCCGGATACGCGAACAGCCGGCCTCGGCGAGGGCGCGGGGGAACAGGGTGGTCGTGTCGTCGCCGCTGCAGATGAGGCAGCGATCGAAGGGATGGCGCACGCCGTCGCTCGTTTCGACGGCGCCGGGGTGCACGGCGGTCGCGGCAGATCCGAAATGGAAACGCACCCCTTCGCCGGCCAGCCACGTGATGAGCGCCCCCAGGGTCTCCGTCGGCGAGACCCTCGCCTCCACGCTACTGAAAACGCCGGCCTGAAGCCCATCGAGGCGCACGGCAGGATGCATCCGGGCCACGCGCGCCGGATCGAGCAGCTCGACCGTGCCTTCCTCTGCGGTCTGCGCCGCGAATTCCTGCGCCACGGCCAACGCCTCGGGCGTGTAGGCTAGCAAGAGCGTACCCCGCTCGTCGAACGCGAAGCCGGCCCGCCGGCTCAACGCCTTCCAGATGGCGCGCGACCGCAGCGCGCGGGCGCGGCGCGGCCCGAGGGCCTGCCCGATCGGCCAGACCATCCCGAAATTCTGGGTGGATGCTCCGCGCGGCTTCGGACTGCGTTCGATCACGCTGACGCGCCATCCGCGCGCGAGGCCGGCAACAGCATGGGCTAACCCGGCAATGCCGGCGCCGATGATCACGAGGTGCGGCATGGGGTCGCGTCTTGATGGGTTCGATGCGCACGAGGGCGATCGAACGAGCGGGGTTCGATCGGGCCGGCGTTTAAGCGACCGGCCGGCCGGCCGATACGCAGGACACTGCGCGTGCGACGCGCGCGCGTGAAAGCAATAACGAAGGATGGATCGACCGGGTACGTGGAAGGCCCGTTTGATCCGATTTAATCCTTTGCGTGCGACAAACCTAGCCTCTTATCCAGTTCACACGCAAGCCTTCCTGATGATTCCTTTCTGGCGATTTGGCGATGTACCGGCGGCCGTCAGGCTTCCTGACCACGGACAGCACGACGTTTTCCTCGTCGTGCTGTCGATCCTGATCGCTTCCCTGGCCAGTTTCGCCGCGCTCTCGGTGGTCGATCGGCTCAAAAAGGCGCGAACGGACCGCGCCCGCCGAAACTGGATGTGGATGGGCGCCTTTGCGATGGGGGTCGGGGTGTGGACGATGCATTTCACCGCCATGCTGGCCCATTTCCTGGGTGATGAGATGGCGTTCGACCTGCCCATCACCTTGCTCTCCATCGTGCCGGTCGTGCTCGGAAGCTACAGCGCCCTGCGTTTCCTGTCTGGCTGGGGCTCCGGGAATCGGCACGCCACGGCCGCGTTGCATCTGGCCCTCGGCATCGGCACCATGCACTATGTAGGGATGGAGGCGATCCGGATGGATATGACGTTCCGGTATCGTCCCGAGCTGTTCGCGGCCTCCCTGGGCGTCGCGTTTTTGCTCGCCTGGGTTTCGCTTTGGATCCACACCGTCCTGGCCCACCGCGAGCGGCGGTACGCCGGCCTGTTTCGTATACTCGCCAGCCTGGCCATGGGCGGCGCCGTCGCCGGCATGCACTACACCGCGATGGCCGCGGCGCAATTTTATCGCCTGGCGGACGGCCCGCCGGCAACCGGCCTGCTGTTCACGCCGGGCAACCTCATGACGTGGATCGTGGTGGCTACGGGCGTGATCCTCACGCTCGCCATCGTGCTCTCGCGGTTGGATATGTGGGTCCAGCATACGGCCGAGCTGGTGCAGGGGACGCAGGCGCGCGAGCGCGCGGTGCTGGACGCGATGGTGGACGGGCACCTCGCAACCGACCACACGGGCAAGATCGAGCGCGTGAATCCGGCTCTGCTGGAGATGTTCGGCTACGAACGAGACGAAGTGATCGGGGTATCCATCGACACGCTGCTGCCTGAGGCGACCTGGCTGATCGCCGAGCAGGGATTTCACGAGGCGAATCCCGTCGCGGGTTTCGTGCTCAAGCGCATCGACAGCCGCGGGATTCGAGCCGACGGAGAGACGATCCCCGTACAGATCTCGGCGTCGAGCGTGATCTTTCACGATGCGGTGGGGCTGAGCTGGCTCGTGCGCGACGTGACGGAAGAACAACGAGCGACCGATGCGCTCATCACCCAGTCGATCCGGGCCCAGGAGCTCCTGCGGCAGGCGGAAGCGGCCATCGAAGCGAAATCGTATTTCCTGGCCAACATGAGCCACGAGATCCGGACGCCGATGAACGGGGTGATCGGCATGCTCAGCCTGCTGCAGCTGACCGAACTGGATGAGGAGCAAGGTGAATATGTCCAGACGATCCGCGAGAGCGGCGAAATGCTCATTCGCATCATCAACGACATCCTGGACTTCTCAAAACTGGAAGCGGGCCGGCTCCTGATCGAATCGGTGGAATTCGACATCCGGGATTGCATTGCCGGCGTCGTCGACATCCTCGCGGGCGCCGCCCGAAAGAAAGACCTCGACCTGCGCGTCAGCATCGACGAGACGGTGCCGGCGCTGATTCTCGGCGATTCGCATCGGTGCCGGCAGGTGTTGACCAATCTGGTCAACAACGGCATCAAGTTTACGAAAAAAGGCTTCGTAGCCATCGAACTCACGGCCGAACCCGGTGAGGACGACGGCTTTCTCGCATTGCGCTGCGCCGTCCGCGATACCGGGGTCGGGATTCCGGTCGAGAGTCAGGGCGTGTTGTTTAGCTCCTTCAGCCAGGTGGACGCGTCGACGACACGTAAATTTGGCGGCACGGGTCTCGGACTCGCCATCAGCAAACAATTGTGTGAACTGATGGGGGGCACCATGTGGTTGGAAAGCACCGGCAAGGAAGGGGAGGGTGCGACGTTTTATTTCACGATCCGTGTCGGCCTCCCCGCCGGCGTGGAATCCGGCCACGCGCTGAGTCATCGAGCCTGAGCCGGTCAGCCCGGGCGTTTCGGCAGCAGGGAGGGCTCCTCGATGGGCGCGATGATCAGATCGATCCGGCGGTTCATCGCGCGGCCGGCGGCCGTGCGGTTTGTCGCCCGCGGGTGGTATTCCGACCAGCCCACGACCTGGAGCCGCTCCGCCGGCAGCCGCAGTTCCTCCTGCAGGAACCGGGCCGCGCTGACGGCGCGCAGCGTCGACAGCTCCCAGTTGGTGAAGTCGAGCGCATAGCGGTCGTAGTCCTCAAAATACATCTCCACCGAAAGCGGCCGGCTGTCGGCGTGGCCTTCCACGCGCACGATGTGGCCGGGCAGCCGCTGCAACGCCTCGGCGATCCCGCTTTTCGCGCGACGCAGGGTCTGTTCACCCCGCAGGGACAAAATGGCGCGGCCGGTCTCGAACGTCACGTCGGTCTGGAGCGCTACCTGGATGATCTGCCCGTTCATGCTCACCTGGAGCTCCTCGCGGGCGATTTCCTGCCCGAGGCTGTCGCGCAGCATGTCGTACGCCGACCGGAGCGAGGCGTAGTCGGCCAGGCTGGCGGCCGTATCCGGGCCGGCGCGGAGGCTGTCTTCCAGGGCTTCGATATAGCGCAGGGCGCGCAACTCCAGCCCGCCGACGTGGGCGATGTCGTAGCCGGCGGCGTCGGTGCGCGCCTCGATGCCGGCGATCGCCTTCTGCTGTTCGCTGTACGCGAACGTAAAAAACGCCGCGGCGATGCCGATTCCCATGATGAGGAGGATGGCGAGGTTCCGGCCGGCCTGGGTGCGGGCCAGCAGGTAAAGACCGAGGATAAGGACGGCGGCAATAAGCCCCGGGGTGAGTAGCGATGCGTTCATGATGCCACCTCTTCGACGGCTACATCGACGGTGATGCGTTCCCGGTCGCGGACGAACTCGACATGCGAGCGTTTCGGCCGGGCGACCAGCTCCAGGCCGGCCGTCCACGTGAAGCCGGCGGTGAAAGCCGCCAGCGGCGTCGTCGGGTGGAACAGGTAGAGCGCGGCGACGAGTGCGACGCCCAGCGTGAGCGCCAGGTCGATGCCGAGGAGTATGCCGTTGGAGAGCGACGGGAAGAAGAAACGCAGCTTCGGGTCGGTCGTGAGGGCGAGCCGAAGCGACGTCCATGCCGCGAGCGCGCCGACGCCGATCAGGAGCGGATACCCGACGCGCCAAGCGTCCGCCAGGCTCGAGGGTAGGAGAAAGGTGGTGACTGCATCCATGGCCGGTATACGCTGCGTTTAGAGGTCACGTCCACAAACCGGGATCGGTACGTCCTCGAACGGAATGTTCGGGCACCGACCTTGTGCGGAGCGCTTCGATCGCCCGATGGAGGATGACCGATCCGAAGCACCGTTTTCAGGACGGAATCCTGCATCTTGCATCCTAGGATCGCTTCGATCCCCCGCGCAAGCTCCCTCTCTAACATAAGCGATCGGTGAACGACGGGCTGTAGGCAGGGTGCGATGGGATGCGGCGGCGCCGCCTGAGCGGGATGTAGGGGAGATGCCTAGACAAAAAAACCCGAAGGGTTTTTAAAACCCCTCGGGTCTGCATGTGCCCGGGACTGGAATCGAACCAGCACGACCTTGCGGCCACCACCCCCTCAAGATGGCGCGTCTACCAATTCCGCCACCCGGGCATATCGGGTAAAAAGGTTCAAAACTCGCAGGGTGAGGACCCCTGTCTTTGAACATGGACCCTTAAACCTTGTACCCATTTTTGTGATCCCGGCAGGGCTCGAACCTGCGACCCTCTGATTAAAAGTCAGATGCTCTGCCAACTGAGCTACGGGATCGGTAAACAGGGCGCCAAAAATAACCGCCCACGCCGGCCGGCGCAACGCGCTTCCGGCTAAATTCGCTTGAAGAACGCGTCGCCGCCGAAGCAGCGGGTCTCCTACGCCTCGTTCCTGGTTTGGTTCACCGCATTGGCCGTGCAACGGACGCGCTCAGCGCACCATGTCCCACACGGCTGCCATCGGTTGGCGCATCACCAGTCTTCCTTGCATCAGATCCGGCGCATAGTTCAGGAACCCGTGCACGAGGTAGATTTCCTCGGGGGAGCAGTTATAGACCAGCTTCACCTCACGATCCCCTTTTCGGAAATCCGCAGTGAGGATCAACGCAACGAGTTGTGTGTGTGCGGAGCCTGTAAAGATGTCGATTTCCTCGCCATCGGTACCCAGGGTGCCGTTGATGTACCCGTAGTCGATGGGGTACACGATGTCCGGAAACGCGGGATGACGGCTGTGTCGAGGTCGATCGATCGTGATGCCGCGGAGCTGGATCAGGGCGTCCCACGCCGGCCAATCGATCGCTCGGCCGACGCGTGCGAATAGCTCGGAATTGTACATCGTTTGCAGACTCATGGTGCGTTACGGAGCGGTTTGCGCAATAGACCGCTTCTGGCGGACATAAAACCCCCATGCCGACTGAGCTAAAGCCCCATAGCGCGTGCGCTAAAACGCTACGGCTTGCGGCGATTGACATCTTATACTACGATCCCTCGTCTTTCGATGCGCACGGTTTCGCCATCGACCGCACACCGAGGATCTCATCGTCCATCGAACGGGCGCACCCACAACGCGGATAGCACGGGTGCTCTGTACACACGCTAACGTCTATCCATTGCGCCGAGGCGCAACTTCTCACTGATAGGAGATCTTGATCATGTCTAGATACCTTTTTCTTTTCCTGATGCTTTTCGGTTTTGCTGCGGCGGCGACCGCGCAGCCGGGTCCGAACGATCCGCCCCAGCTGGACCTGGCGCTGACCTTCTCGACGCCGGTCAAGAGCGTATCGATTCATTTCGGGCTCGATGTGCGCGCCACGGACGGCCATGACGATGCCGCCGGCCTCGCCGAACAACCGGCCATGCCGCCCTGGTCGTTCGACATGGAAGCCCGCTTCGTCCGCTCGAACTCGACCTATACGCCGCGCGACTACCGCTTCGGCGATGGCTCGGATGTCACGGTGACGCACTTCCTGGAATTCCAGAAGGGCTCCAACGACAACAATCCGCTCACCATCGCCTGGGACCTGCCGCCCTATGCAACGGGCGTGATGAAAGACGTCATCACCGGCAACTTCCTGAACGTGCCGATGGCCGGCGCCGGCAGCATGGAAATCGCGGACGACGGTTCGGGCGATCCCGTCATCACGAAGCTGCAGATGACGATCACCTATGCCAACATCCCGGACGGCATCCTGCCGGTCGAGCTGACCT